>JAFLCA010000069.1 GCA_017302875.1 Deltaproteobacteria bacterium | reverse complement strand
GGATTTCTCCAGTTCGGTCGCCACCAGAAACAGCGAGCTGCCAAGAATGATGGCGCTGAAACCCGGTGAGACGTCGAGCATGTCGAGGCCGACTTGCAGGAAGGAAGAAGACGAGGTGCGGGCGCGACGGCATACCTTGAACCTTCGTTCATCCTACAAGTCAGTAGATACTTGCGCTGCAGAGTTTGTAGCCCATACGCCGTATTTGTATTCCACATACGATGGTGCGACCGAAGCGCCGCCCACCGATCGCAAGAAAATCATCATCCTTGGTTCCGGCCCAAACAGAATCGGGCAGGGTATCGAATTCGACTACTGCTGCGTGCACGCTGTTTTAGCTTTGCGCGAGGATGGCTACGAAGCGATCATGGTCAATTGTAATCCGGAAACCGTTTCTACCGACTACGATACGAGCGACCGGCTTTATTTCGAGCCGCTTACCTTAGAATCCGTTCTTTCCATAGTTGAGCGTGAGAAACCTTACGGCGTGATCGTGCAGTTTGGCGGTCAGACTCCGCTAAAACTTGCCGCTGATTTGCAACGCGCGGGAGTGCCGATTATCGGTACGTCCGTTGAATCGATTGATATCGCCGAGGATCGTCGGCGCTTTGCGGCCTTAGTCGACAAGTTGGGGCTGCGTCAGCCGGAAGGGGCGACTGCTTCTTCGCTTGATGAAGCACTCTCTGCGGCTAAGAAAATTGGCTTCCCGTTGATGATTCGTCCGTCCTTCGTTTTGGGCGGTCGGTCGATGCGCGTCGTTCATACGGAAGAAGAGCTGCGCCAGTACATGGCGGAAAGCGTGGGCGTTTCTCATCAGCGCCCAGTCCTTTTGGATCGCTATCTACACAATGCGATTGAGGCCGACGTAGATGCGGTGTCCGACGGCAAGGAAGTTTTAGTCGCCGGAGTAATGGAACATATCGAGCGTGCCGGGGTGCACTCAGGGGACAGCTCTTGTTGTCTGCCTCCCGTGAGCTTGTCCGCTGATACCGTCAAAGAGATGAAGCGGCAAGCGGTCATACTAGCTAGGGAGCTGCGCGTCGTTGGTCTGATGAATATTCAGTTCGCTATCACTCGCGACGGAACTATCTATATTTTGGAAGTTAACCCGCGTGCTTCACGAACGGTACCTTTTGTAAGTAAGGCTACCGGAATTCCCTGGGCCAAGGTCGCTGCACGATTGATGGCTGGTAAAACTATTAAGGAACTTGGGGTCAGCGAAATTACCCCCACTGAGTATGTATCAGTGAAGGCTTGTGTATTCCCCTTCAGTAAGTTCGAGGGGGTCGATACGATTCTCGGGCCTGAGATGAAATCGACCGGTGAGGTGATGGGAATGTTTGCTCAATTCCCGGGCGCCTTTGCTAAGTCTCAGTTTGCGGCCAATATCAGCTTGCCTAAGGTCGGAAAGGCTTTCTTAAGCGTGCTCGATGGGGACAAGTCTGAACTACTGGAAGTGGCCCAAGAGCTTTTGTCGATCGGATTCTCGCTGGTGGCGACCCAAGGAACGGGGAAGTTTTTGAAGGAGAATGGAGTTTCGGCTGAGGTGGTCAACAAAGTGCGTGAAGGATCCCCGCATATCGTCGATTTGATCGGAGCTGGGGAAATATCGTTGGTCATCAACACCCCGGAAGGTTCGGGGCCGCTTTTGGATTCGCGCTCCATTCGCTTGATCTCAAACGAACTTAAGATTCCTACGTACACCACCATGGCTGCCGCGAGCGCGGCCGTGCAGGCGCTGAAATTGATGAGCAAAGAGAATATTGTTCGCGTCTGCGCTCTACAGGATTACCACCGCGAATTGCGTAAAGCTTCTTAGGCACTTGTTCTTATTGAATTTTTGCGAGGGTTACGATACCCTCTTACGTTCCTGTCTGTGCATACGTTGAGATTGCTTGCATGAAAAAACCGATGACCCCTAGGGGATACGATAGCTTGCGAAATGAGTTGCAACGACTCAAAGCCAGCCGACCTGAGCTTGCCCGTGCCATTGAAATAGCGCGAGGGCATGGCGATTTATCCGAGAACGGCGACTACGACGCCGCGAAGAATAAATCTGGGATGGTAGAGAGCAAGATTCGAGACATCGAGGCCAAGCTCTCCATGGCGGAAATTATTGATCCGCTTAAAATTTCAAATCCCAGCAAAGTGTTGTTTGGAACCTCGGTTAAGATCGAAGAAGTGGATTCCGGGGAAACCAAGGTGCTCAGTATTCTCGGTTCTGAAGAGTCTGATATCGAGAAGGGGTGGATTTCCTACGAGTCCCCACTCGGGAAAGCTTTGATCGGCAAAGAGGTGGGTGATTTGGCAAAAGTTAATTTGCCCTCAGGAACTAAGGAATACGAGATCGTTGAGGTGTACGTGGACTATTCCTATACCCCGGGCGAGGAGTCTGAAGCGAAATGAAACCAGCGTTAATTTGTTCGGCAGTACGGACGGCTATCGGCGGCTTCGGCGGCGCATTGGCGGAAGTTAGCCCAGTTGATTTGGGTGCATTGGTGACCCGAGATGCCTTGCGACAGGCCGGTTTAGATGACCCCCAGGGTGCGCCGGTGAATGAGGTTATCATCGGAAATGTACTGGGCGCTGGGCACGGCATGAATCTGGCTCGACAGATTTGCTTGAAGAGCGGCCTCGGTGTTTCGACTTCAGCCTACACGGTCAATAAAGTATGCGGCTCGGGATTGAAAGCGATCACCTTGGGAGCAACCGAGATTGCGATAGGTGGTGCTGATTGCGTCGTAGCGGGCGGCACTGAGAGCATGTCGCAGGCGGCCTTTGTATCGCTGAGTACTCGCTGGGGCTCGCGGCTTGGAAACGCTGAGCTCAAAGATCTTATTTTGGCTGACGGATTGACCGATGCGTTCCATTCCTGCCACATGGGAATAACGGCAGAGAATCTCGCCGAGAAGTATGAGATTTCCCGCGAGCATCAAGACCAGTTCGCTCTGGAGAGTCAAAGTAAGGCCCAGGCTGCGTTGGAGCAGGGGCATTTTAAATCCGAGATCACTCCTGTTCCGCTCTTTAAGCGCGGTAAGGAAATTGGGCGCTTTGAGGTCGATGAGCATCCTCGCAAGGGAACTACGCTTGAAACCTTGAGCGCCTTACGTCCTGCTTTTAAGAAGGATGGGACGAAGGCGGGAACGGTCACCGCCGGGAACGCTTCGGGCATCAATGACGGCGCTGCTGCGGTAGTGTTGGCTTCAGAAGGTTTCGCTACACGACATAATCTTAAGCCGATCGCCGAAATCGTCGCCTGGGCTTCCGGAGCGGTTGAGCCAGCAGTAATGGGCATCGGTCCGGTTGAAGCGGTCAAGAAGTTAATGCAGCGCACCTCGATCCCCTTAGAGAGCGTGGACTTGATAGAGGCAAACGAGGCTTTCGCTTCGCAAGCTTTGGCCGTTAACAAGCTCCTTGGCTGGGATACTCAGAAGGTGAATGTGTGCGGAGGAGCCATCGCTTTGGGGCACCCGATCGGCGCTAGCGGAGCGAGAATTCTTGTCACGCTCGTTCATCAGTTGCGGCGCACCAACAAGAAAATTGGAATAGCCACGCTGTGTGTTGGGGGCGGACAGGGCATCGCCGCGCTTGTTCGTCTGCTATAGGGGCGCCCGCGCGCTTTCGGTAACTCTGCCTTGATGTCGTATTATGATCTCACAAGCAACTATCGAAGAGATCAAAGAGCGCGCCAATCTCGTTGACTTGGTCGGCGAATCCGTCAATCTAAAGCGCAACGGCGCGAACTACACCGGTCTCTGTCCGTTTCATTCTGAGAAGAGCCCGTCGTTTCACATTCGCGATAATGGTCGCTTCTACCACTGTTTCGGCTGTGGTGTTTCTGGAACAGCCATCACCTACATTATGGAGAGTCGCGGGTTGTCGTTTCCCGACGCCATAGAAGAACTTGCTGCGCGTTACGGAATCGAAGTCAAAAAGGAAGGTGGAGTTGCTCCCCGTGAAGACGCCCCGCACAAGGATGTTTTCTGGCAAATCAATAAAAGTGCCTTGGAGTTCTATCGCTCCCAACTCCAATCGGCAGAACCTTCCGTTAAAGAGTACTTGACCAGTCGACGGCTCAGCGGGAAGGCTCTCAGCGAGTTCGCAGTGGGATTTGCGCCCAAACAATGGGGGGCGTTTTGCGAGTACGCGAAAAAACAAGGCTTCGAGGAAGAAATGTTGCTGCAGTCGGGGCTCGTGCGACGTAGTCCGCGTGGAGACTTGTATGACACCTTCCGGGCGCGGGTGATTTTTCCGATCTTGGTGGAAGGGCGCAAGGTGGCCGGGTTCGGCGGTCGAATCGTGCCAGGACTCTTAGACGAAGCTTCGCTCAAAACCTCTCCTAAGTATCTCAATTCGCCCGAAACGGCGGTGTACCAAAAAAACAAGATCTTGTACGGGATGCCACAAGCCCTCGAGTCCATTCGTCGCAAAAAGGAGCTCTATCTCGTCGAGGGCTACATGGATGTGATCGGCCTGTGGCAGGCTGGCGTGACCAATACGGTGGCAACCTGCGGTACGGCGACAAGTGAGAACCACGTTAAGCGTCTGCAACATTTAGTTGAGCGGGTTGTGGTGCTTTTTGACGGAGACGTAGCTGGAAGATCGGCTGCCGCGCGTTGCTTTGGAGTCTTTCTAAATTCCGGCATCGATATCGCCGCTTTATTTCTTCCTGAAGATGAGGACCCCGATACAATCGCCCTTCAGCACGGCAGCAAGACGGATGAATATTTGGCTTCTCTGGAAAAAATTCCTCTGATTGATTGTTACATCGAGTCGCTGCTGCAGAAATCGGGCTGGAAGGACGTTAAGGAGCTCGGTGCCGCTGCCAAGGGCAAGTTGGCAGAGGAGGTTGCAGCGGCGTTATCCAAAGTACGAAATTCGATTGAGCAGAGTGAGTTGATTGAACGAGCAGCGATGAAGTTGATGGTTGAACCTGATTTGTTTTCAGCTCTCATTAAAAAGACGGACGGAGTGCCACCGAGTGATCGCACCCCCAAAGAAGTCCCCTCGCGCAACAGCGGTGCGGCAAGCTTGCGGATCAGCGTTGATGAATTGCCGAAGCTGGATCGTGAACTTCTTCAGGCGGTCATGGTTGATAAGGAGCGTCTGGCCGGGCAGTTCTTGAGGGACTCGGATATTTGCGAGGGGGTGCATCCTGCGACCCTGCGTTTTATCGAGGGATTGCACGGCATAGTTTCCAACGACAGCGTAAGCGACGCTAGCAAGCGCGAGGGGGTTAAAGCCTTACTGAAAGATTTCGGTGATTCTTGGCTGCGGCTGTGGAAGGAAGCCTACCTGATGCTCAACGACGCGGGGGTCGATTTTGCCCGCAGTGTAGAGCAAAACCGCAGCTTTTTGAAAAAAAGTAAGTTAAAACAGGCTATTACCGAGATAGATCGGCGCGTTGCTCTGGCTGGCTCCGATCAGGAACGGGCTGAGCTGGTACATGAGAAGGTTCTTTTAAAGCGCCGGCTTGAGCAAGTTTAGTACTCGGTGTAGGGTCTCATGGACTTGTAATTTTTCTCAGTATTCTTATTATGTTGGGATCTGCGCGCTCCTGCCAGAAGCTCAGTATTTTTGTTCCGATTTCGCCCGCATGCGCCTATCTTTTTTTGGTGGTAACAGTCCGTGAGAGGTAAGAAACGAATAATCAAAAAGCGCGACAGTAAGTTGACCGTCAAACCCAACTTCAAAACTCGCGTTGTCGTAAAATCTAAAGCGAAGCGCGCTGAAGAAACTCCTGTTCTTAAAAAGAAAAAGGCAGAAAGCGAACCTGAGAAACCTGCCAAAAAATCCGGCGCCAAAGGCGCGGAAGCCGCGAAAGAAGGAGACGCGCAGCGTTCCTTCGTCAAGATGACCAAGACCGGGGTGGTTCTCGAGCGTAAGCATCGCGAAGAGGGCCCTGGTGGTGTCGCGATTCCCGCGCCGGTTAAATCCGAAAAGGCGCAAGGCGACGAAGAGAATGAAGTCAATCGCTTGATGGAGCTCGGAAAGGAAAAGGGCTACCTAACGATTGACGATCTCAATGAAGCATTGAATTCCGAGCTGGTCAGCGAAGATCAGATGGAAGACGTGATTTCGATGTTCGGCGAAAACGATATCGATATCATCGATCAAAATAATGAGGGATTCGAAGAGGCGGTTGATCCCGGCATTGCTCCGGAGCCTTCCGATGACTCTCTTGATGCCTCGGCGCTGGGCAAGAGCTCCGATCCGGTTCGCATGTATTTGCGCGAGATGGGCAACGTCAGCTTGTTGACTCGCGAAGGCGAAGTCGAGATCGCCAAGAAGATCGAGTCAGGTCTCAAATCCGTTACCGAGCAAACCTTACGCCAGCCGTTGGCTTTAGCCTACGTCGTAAACCTGTTCGAGCAAGTTCGTAACGAGGAAGTTCGTTTGCGCGATCTCTTCGAAGAGGAAGAAGCGGAACAGGCGTCCATGGAGGACGAGGAAAAGGAAGAGGAAGAGGAGCAGAAGAAGCCGCGTCCAACCGAGGACGAAGAGGAGGGCTATGATGCTCAGGAAGAGGACAAGAAACCTCAGATTAACGAAGAAGAGGAAGAGCAGCGCAAGAAGTTCGTCAAGCGCGCGCCTCTTTACAAGAAAGCTCTGAAGGATACGCAGCGCCTTTTCGAGGATTTGCGCGAAGCTCGTCAGCAGCACAAGCGCAATGTGCCGGATCTCGAGCGTAAGTACCGTAAGATTTTGGACGCTAATGCCACCAAGATTTTGAAGCTGAACTTGAACGGCAAGCAGTTCATCAAGATGGGCACGGTTGTTAAGGACACCGACGATAAGATCAAGGGTGTGATGACCGAACTTTCCTGGCTCGAGCGCCAGTCCGGACGTCCGCGTGCGGAACTACTCGGAGCGATGGCTGAGCTGGTATCGCAGAACCAATTGGAGTTTAAGCGCGCTTGCCGTCGTCTTAAGTTGAAGGCGACCGATGCTCGCACCTTAGGAGAACAGGTGCAGCAGGTGAAGCAGAAGCTCGATGAGTTCGAGAATGCCGTCTACATGGATCTCGCTGAGTTCCAGCAGTACGTGCGGGTATTAAAGGATGGGGAAGTTCGCGCGTATGAAGCGAAGCGTGAGCTGGTCGAAGCCAATTTGCGTCTGGTCGTTTCTATTGCCAAGAAGTACACCAATCGCGGATTGCAGTTCTTGGATTTGATCCAGGAAGGCAATATCGGTCTTATGAAGGCCGTCGATAAGTTCGAGTATCAGCGCGGATATAAATTCTCCACGTACGCGACATGGTGGATCCGTCAGGCCATTACCCGCGCGATAGCGGATCAGGCTCGTATCATCCGCATACCTGTGCACATGATTGAGACGATCAATAAACTGGTGCGCACGTCGCGTCAGCTCGTGCAGGAGTTGGGACGAGAGCCCACGCCGGAAGAGATTGCCGTCAAGATGGAGATCCCGATCGATAAGGTGCGCAAGGTTCTTAAGATTGCCAAAGAGCCGATCTCCCTCGAGACTCCGATCGGAGAAGAGGAGGATTCGCATTTAGGTGATTTCATCGAGGACAAACGCGTGGTGTCCCCGGCCAATGCGGTCGTGAACATGAATCTCCAAGAGCAAACGCGCAAGGTACTGGCGACGCTTACTCCTCGTGAGGAGAAGGTTCTGCGCATGCGCTTTGGTATCGGCGAAAAGAGCGACCACACCTTGGAAGAAGTGGGCCAGAATTTCGACGTTACCCGTGAGCGTATCCGTCAGATCGAAGCTAAGGCGCTGCGTAAGCTGCGTCACCCTAGCCGTAGCAAGCGCCTGCGTGGATTCGTCGATAAGTAGTTCGTCTTACTCGGCGGTACTGCCTGTCTTCACTCTTTCGTGTCGAGGTCCTGCATGATTCGTAGTCTCTCGAAGTGCCTTTTCGTTGTGGCCGTAGTCCTGTCTCTTCCCGCTTGCGGGCGTGTCGGGCCGCCGCTTCCGCCCGAGATGCTTACTCCCGACGAGGTTCAGGAGCTCAAAGTTACCGGAACTCAGGAGGGCGTCTCGTTTGCCTGGAGCGCTCCACGTGAGGATCAGCGGGGCAAGGAGTTAAGGGATCTCGAAGGCTATCGCATCTATCGCAAAAAGATTTCCCGCCCGGCAGACATTCTGGATAAATCCATTGAATTCGATCGTGTTACCGACATCGCGGATATCCATTTGATTGAACTGGAGAAGGAGCGAGATCTATTGCGTGCGGCGGGACGTCCTTCGCATCGCGCGCGAGTCGATAAGTCTCTCACGGAGTTTTCGTACGTTGATAAAGGTGTCACCGCAGGGAGCACCTATGTGTATAAGGTCGTGGGGATGAATCAAGGCGGGCTTGATAGCGATTCTTTCAAGTTGGTGAAGGTGCTCTGGCGTGGAGACTCGAGCGAAATTACGACCGTCGACACGTCGACTCTCTCCGCCGACGATGAGTTTCTAGGTGAAATCGAAGAGTAGGCTATCGTATTTCGGGATGTATTATGAGCGCCCCTGTTTTTAAAGGAACTTATACCGCAATCGTCACACCGTTTACTGCTGACGGAGCTGAGGTTGATTACGCGTCGTTGCAGAAGTTGGTCGATTTTCAGATCTCACACGGGGTCGATGGAATCGTGGTATGCGGTTCAACCGGCGAAGCCGTCACCCTTAGCGACGCAGAATACAAAAAAGTAATTACGAGTACGATTGGATTCGTGAAGGGGCGAGTCCCGGTGGTGGCGGGGGTCGGCTCAAGCAGCACCGCGCGCGCCGTGGAGATGGCTTCCTTTGTGAATGGATCTGGCGCGCAAGCGATTCTCTTGGTTGTGCCCCCCTACAATAAGCCTACACAAGACGGGATAGTCGCGCATTTCGCTGAAGTGAAACGACACGTTTCGCTCCCGATCATCGCGTACAACGTTCCCGGGCGCACGGGACTGAATATGGCGCCTGAAACCATCGCAGCTCTGGCAAAGCAAAAGCTCATTGTCGCGCTCAAGGAAGCCAACGGTTCGATCATGCAGGTGTTGGACACGGTCGCGCTTGTTGGGCGAAATATAGATATACTTTCCGGAGAAGACGCTCTGATCCATGCCACCATGGCCTCAGGTGGATGTGGCGTCATTTCTGTAATTTCGAACGCGTGGCCCGCAGAAACGGTCACCATTACTGACACCGCGCTGCGTGGAGATTGGGAAGCTTCGTTGCAGGCTCAATTGCGAATGCTGCCGGCCGTTCGAGCGATGTTTTGCGAAACGAATCCCATACCGGTAAAAGCCGCGCTGGCTCTCAGGGGAGTTATCGCCCATCCAACGCTTCGCTTACCGCTTTTGTCGGCGCAGCCGAGCACTATCGCTCGGATCGAACTGCTGTTGAAGGATAGGTAATGACGCTCAAATTATCTCTTATCGGAGCCTCCGGGCGCGCGGGCAAAGAGGTGTTGCGCGTTCTGCCTGAATTCTCTCAGTTCTCATTGGTATCTGCGATTACGTCAGGAAAAGGTTCCTCGACTGCGCAGTCTGTTGGATGCGCGATTCCTTTTTCCAGCGATCTTAAGTCGGGAGTCGCTGCGGCGGATTGCGTTCTCGAGTTTACCTCTGCCGCGGCGAGCGTGGAGGTGGCAAAGCTTTGCGCTCTACATCAGCGACCCCTGGTGTTGGCATCGAGCGGGCATACCGAGGACCAGCTCGCGCAGATCCGCGTTGCGGCGCAGCAGACTGCAATTTTTCATTCTGCGAATCTTTCGCTCGGCGTGTTCGTGCTGCATGAAATTAGCAAGCATGCGCAGAGACTCTTGGGTCCCTCATATCAAGTTGAAATTTTTGAGATGCACCATCGTCACAAGAAGGATGCGCCCTCGGGAACAGCGCTCAGTCTTGCGCGTCATTTAGCGGCCGGAAGTAATTTGGAGACGATACGGGATCGCGGTTCGCGCGTCGGGAGTCGAAAAGATTCGGAGCTGGGCGTGTCAGCGCTGCGCGGCGGAGAGGTGCTAGGGGAGCATACGGTATTCTTTTTGGGTCAAGCCGATCGACTAGAGCTTACCCATCGCACGGCCGATCGCGCCGTTTTTGCTCGTGGTGGCCTAATGGCTCTTGAGAAGCTTATTGGGAAGCCCGCTGGTCTTTATACCTTTGCGCAGCTGTTTGATATTTGTTGACAGCTTTCGCGTTAGATACTTGAATAAATTCATAATTGCCTTTAGGAAATCGACCTGTTATAAGCCAAGAGTGTTAATAAAACACGTTATCAGAGGCTTCTGTAACTCGTTTTGAACATTCAGAATTCGGTTCAGCCGGGCGATTACGAGTTTGATTTGCTTAGAACTTTTTATTCGGGACTGCAGCTATGGTGAAGAGAGAAAAAGCCAACTACATGATTCAGTCGGTTTCTCATGCGATCGACGTTCTCGAGGAGCTTTGCAACTCTTCCGGCGAAGTTGGGGTAACTGAGCTTTCGAAGCGATTGAAGCTTCATAAGAACAATGTATTTCGCTTGCTGGCGACTCTCGAATTGCGCGGTTATGTCGAACAGAATCACGACAGCGAAGATTACCGCTTGGGCGTTAAAGCCCTCCAGCTTGGTCAGTCGTATCTTGCTCAGAGCACCCTCGTGAATCGCGCTCTTCCTGTGTTGCGCGGGCTTGCTGAGAAGATTGGTGAGACTGTTAGTCTTGCTGTGCTTCAGAACGGGCAGGTGCAATTCCCTGTCAGTGTCGAGTCTAAGCGCCCGGTGAAAGTAGCTCCGCGCATCGCGGTCTCATTTGCCGCGAAGATGAGCGCTGCTGGTCGATTGTTGACTGCGCAGCTTTCTGACGCAGTTCTTGCTGAGCTTTTGGCCTCGAATACGCCGCAGGATGCTGCAATTCGAAATCAATTGAATGAGCTCCGTAATGGGGGGCAGATAATCGATCGTGGCGCTATCGAGCCGGATGTTGTTTCGATTTCGAAAGTGATCCGTGGCGCTAAGAACGAAGTGGTGGGCGCAATCGAAGTATTGATTCCGCAGTATCGCGCGAAGGTTGAGGCTCTCATGCCGCAAATCGACGAAGCCGTGACGGCGCTCTCGAATGCGCTTGGTGCTACTCGCGGAACCCTTTCGTCCAGTGTGGAGAAAGAGGTTTCTCGTCCCGCTACCGAAGATCGCAGCTCGCGCGCCGAGTAAGCTATCGTTCATAGCTCCTTAGCAAGGCTCACGGAACGGATTCTGTGGGCCTTTTTTATTGTGACATATGGCAGCAAAGAGCGAAGATTTTGGTTTGTCGGATGAACAGCGCGCGTTGCGTGACGAGGCGAGGCGCTTCGCTCAAGAGGAGATCGTTCCCGTCGCGGCGAAATTTGATGAGTCGGGCGACTTCCCTGTCGCTCTTATCAAGAAGGCGCACTCGCTGGGGTTGGTGAATTTGGTGCAGCCGGTCGAGTGCGGCGGAACGGGCCTCTCGCTCTTCGACGCTTGCTTGGTAATTGAAGAACTGGCTGCCGGTTGCGCTGGCGTCACTACCTCTATTGTTGCGAACGACTTGGCGCTACTACCGATTCGAGTCGGCGGGACGAAGGCGCAACAGGAAAAGTTTATAAAACCTGTCGCCGAAAGCGGTGCGATGGCTTCCTTCTGTCTTACTGAGCCTGGCGCAGGCTCTGATGCAGCGGGAATATCAACCTCAGTGCGCCGCGATGGTGACAGTTACGTCCTCAACGGTGCGAAGCAGTGGATTACGAACGGTGGTGTCGCTTCGCAGTACACGGTTTTTGCGACCTTGGATAAGGCAAAACGACATAAGGGAATGTGCTGCTTGGTCGTTCCCGCTTCTGCTGCGGGGATAAAGAAAGGGCACCACGAAAACAAACTGGGACAGCGTTGCTCAAACACCGTTGCATTGAATTTCGACAATGTTCGTGTGCCCGCTGAGAACCTCATTGGCGCAGAAGGCGAGGGTTTTAAGGTCGCCATGAAAACCCTCGATTTAAGCCGCCCTATGACCGCTATAATTGCCGTTGGAATTGCGCGAGCCGCCTATGAGCATGCGTTGCGGTACGCTCAAGAGCGTAAGCAGTTTTCCCAAGCCATAGCCTCCTTCCAGGCAATTCAATTTATGCTCGCTGATATGATTACCGATATAGAAGCTGGACGCTTATTGACGCTGCGGTCGGCTAGTCTGTTGGATGCCGGTCGCTCAGCTAGCCTCGAGTCGAGCATGGCGAAGCGCTTCTCGGCTGATATGGCAATGGATGTTTGCGTAAATGCGGTGCAGGTTTTCGGCGGCTACGGATACACCAAGGAGTATCCGGTCGAAAAGTTGATGCGCGACGCAAAGCTGATGCAAATTTACGAAGGTACAAGTCAGATTCAGCGCCTCGTAATTGCGCGGGAGATATTAAGTCCGTCGTAGTAGTGCTGGGTCTAGAACAGGCGCACGATGGAAAAAGCTGCTGTCTTCGCAATGGATGACGCCCTTGAGCGTGTTGATCACGACGTAGAGCTCCTGCAGGAGCTCATTCAAATTTTCCTTCAGGAGCATCTCAAGGGAGAGGTCGTCATGAAACGCGCTCTTGAGGCTGGAGATGCGACCACTCTGGCTCACGCCGCCCATGCACTCAAAGGAGCGGCTGCGAATGTCGGCGCGATGGAAGCGGCGCGCCTAGCCGGCCTCATAGAAGTAAACGCAGGCCAACAAACATTTTCGGATGTGCTGCAATTATTACCGCTGTTGTCTGAGGCGGTAGTGGAGTTTCGTCGTGCCGAGGAGTCTCAATTGACTGCGGCGCGGAGCGTAAAATAAAACGCAAGCTATCTTGGATTTGAAAAAAGGTTTTTCCGCACAGCCCAGTCTTGATCGGGCAGGCAGGGCAATAGTGAGCGCCGCGCTACGTTTGCGGCTACTTATCCTTGCGATCGTTATTCTGAGCAGATTCGTTCAAACTGCGCATGCAGAAGGGGCAACGTATTCTGAAGCCAGCGTTAAGGCCGCCTTCGTCTACAACTTCTTCAAGTTTATAGAGCTCTCCGGTGCGCCGTCCAAGGACGTGCGGTTGTGCGTCTTCGCGTCTCCTGAAAAACGCGAAGCGCTCAGGGCTGTCGATGGAAAGGCACTGGAAGCTGGCCTCCTGCGGGTACGCGAACTTCGTGCGCAGGCGCCGGAAGAGGACTGTGCTTCCTGTGATGCCATTTTTGTTGAAGCCAGCGACAAAAAGGGCTCGCTCGAGATTCTTTCACTGGCAACACGTCGCAAGATTTTGACTATCGGAGAAGGCCCAGCCTTTATTCAGGCCGGAGGGGCGATCCGTTTGTACATAGATCAAGGAAAAATTCGGTTCGAAGTAAATCTGGGCCAAGCTGAGGCAGCGGGAGCAAAGATTAGCTCAAAGCTTCTGAAGCTTGGTCGAGTGGTTAATCCAAACGAAAACGTGGGAAGCCCATGAGAAGACGGATGAATGTGGTGAAGCCATATGCAGTGGTTTTTTGCGTATACTCGCTGCTGTTGGGTAGCGTTGGTGAATTCAGCGTCCCGGCATACGCTGAGGGGCCTGAGCTTGCGGACATGAGTTTGGAAGCTCTCATGAATCTCGAAGTAACCTCAGTATCAAAGCGTGAAGAGTTAGCACGGCACGCCGCGGCAGCGGTTTTCGTGTTGACGAATGAGGATATTCGTCGCTCCGGAGCAACGTCCATTCCTGAGGCACTGCGTCTCGTTCCGGGTCTCAATGTGGCTAAGATTGATAGTAGTCGCTGGGCGATAACGGCGCGGGGTTTTAATGGGCTTTTTGCGAGTAAGCTGCTTGTGTTGATCGACGGCCGTAGTGTTTACACACCGCTTTTTTCGGGTGTGAACTGGGATGTGCAGGATACGGTTATCGAGGATATCGAACGAATAGAAGTTATTCGTGGTCCCGGCGCATCGTTGTGGGGATCGAATGCGGTTAATGGCGTGATTAATATCATCACGAAAAATGCTGCCGATACGAACAGCGGCCTCGCTGCGGTTAGCGCTGGCAACGTCGATCGACTGATTACTACGTTTCGATACGGTGAACAGATCTCAGAGAATGCATCGGCTCGTGGTTATGTGAAGTATCTAAATCGTGATAACAGTCCGAACGTCGGCCCAGGAGATGATTACGACCAATGGGATATGTGGCGTGGTGGTACGCGCTTGGACTGGAAGAAGGATGACCAGGCTTTCCTCTTTGAGTTGGAGGGGTACGGTGGGAACGAGGGCTCGCGAGCAAATATTCCGCAGTTTACGCCGCCCTATTCGGAGTGGGAACAGAAAACTGGATATGCGGCAGGTGGTCATGTGCTCGGACGCTGGGAAGGAGCGGTGTCAGAGGATACTACTGCGGTATTTCAGGGCTACTACGATCAAACGGATCGCGAAGAGCTGATACTTCGACAGGTGCATGACACGGTGGATCTCGACTCGCAGGCTCAAACACGTCTCGATTCGGATAACACCCTGCTGTACGGGGCTAATTACCGGTTTGTCCACGACAACCTGAGGAGTCGTAATGTCGCCTCCTTCGACCCCGTAAGCCGCGACACCACGCTGGTTAGTGCGTTCTTGCAGAACGAGATGCAAGTTATCCCCGAGGAATTGAAGATTATTTTGGGGACCAAGGTCGAGCATAACGATTTTACAGGCTTTGAGTTTGAGCCGAATGCTCGGACGGTGTGGAACTTTGCCCCGAAGCAGACTCTGTGGGCCGCAGTGTCACGCGCCACCCGCACTCCAAATCGCGCTGAGACGGACATCACGCTGATTTCCTCGATTCAGGAGGATCCAGCAAGCGGATTACCGGTGGAAGCTGCCATCATGGGAAATCGTAATTTGAGCTCCGAGGATTTGTTGGCTACGGAGATTGGATATCGTGCGCAGCCATGGAAGAGCCTCTCGGTGGACGTAGCGCTTTTTTACAATCACTACAAAGATCTTGGTAGCTTTACCGAGCAGGAAGCGCAGTTCTCGGACGATCCCGTTCCGCATATCGTCGTACCACTACGCAACGAGGATGGTTTGCTCGGCGATACGTTCGGTGGTGAGTTTGTTGCAGATATACTACCGATTTCAGGTTGGCGCCTGCAGGCATCCTACTCGTTCATCCGTATCGCGACAGCACCAGAAGAGGGAGCCGACGTATATCCAGTGCCAAGTCCGGAAAGTCAGACTCCGACGAATCAAATACTGCTGCGCTCGCTGATCGATTTGCCCTATGATTTGGAACTCGACTCGATGTTTCGCTATGTCGATAGCGTCCCGGCCTACAATGTAAACGCCTATACCGAGGCTACCGTACGCTTGGGTTGGAAATACTCTGAGAATCTTGAGTTTTCCTTCCTGGTTCAGAACGCGTTCGAGCCGAATCACCAGGAATATGCGGTGGATCTGATACAAGCCCAGCCGGCGGAGGTTCGACGTTCCTATCTTGGGAAGATTACCTGGAGGTTTTGAGAGTAAGCGATTGCTCTGCCCTTGCTAGTCTGTTCCGAGAGCCACTAGAATCAAGGGGTGGAATCAGCATTACCCCTCGTATCACTCCTTTCTGTGTCAAAGTTCTACTCGCGTGCGGAGGAAAGAGTTTCGGCTCTGCGTGAGGTTTCCTGCGATATCAAGGCCGGCGAGTTTGTCGGATTAGCTGGTCCATCGGGGAGCGGTAAAAGCACGTTACTTAATGTACTTGGCCTCACCGATGCACCTAGCTCAGGCTCTTTGAGTCTCCAAGGGGAGCCGGTGGATTTTTCTAAGGAGGCAGCCCTGCGTGAACTGCGTCGCACCAAGATCGGCTATGTGTTTCAGTATTTCAATTTAGTTCCCTCATTGACCGCTACGGAGAACGTCGCGATTTCCTTGCTCCTTAATGGCTGCTCCTATCGGGCGGCGGCTGCGCAGGCGCGCGAACTCTTGGCAAAAGTAGGTCTGGAGGCTCGGGCGCTGCATCTTCCACAGCAACTGTCTGGAGGCGAGATGCAACGAGTCGCATTCTGCCGGGCCATTATACATAAGCCTCGCTTGCTGCTGGCGGACGAGCCCACGGGAAACCTGGACTCTCATACTGGAGACGCCATACTGGATCTGATCGCTGAAGCTGCCTTAGGCGGTGCCGGGGTGATTATGGCTAGTCATAACGAGCAAGCGCTTAAACGCTGCTCGCGGGTGATGCGAATGCGGGACGGGGCCCTACGGGCGTGAGTCCCGTGTTTCATTTGCTGGCCAGGGCAACGCTGCGTCGAACTCGCGAACACTGGGTGCGGACGCTGCTTTTGATTCTTGGAGTGGCCTTAACCAGTGCCGTTTTTATCGCCGTCCTCTTTGCGAGTTTCGCGAGTGTGCGTTCCTTCGAACGCTCGACGGCCTTGCTTTCAAGTCCTCGTAGCATAGAGCTTCGATCACGGCTGGGTACCTTTGATGAATCGCTCCTTTTGCCGTGGCTGCGGCATATAGATCCCGCGGTGGGCATGGTTGCCACGCTGGAGGGTCCGCTAGTGCTGATCGGTGGCGATGGACAATCCAGTCTGTCTACGCTGCTGGGGGTGCAGGTCTTGTCAGCCGGTACCGCGCCCTCAGAGCGCAAGAAGCGGCCTGAATTTCAAGCCGGGAGCCTGCTTCTCGCGGATTCTGCGCTTATGAAAATGGGTCTGCGTGGCCAAACTGAAGTTTTGGTCGAGCCCGCAACTCTGAATCGCAGAATACCGCTCGCGCTAGGGGTGGACACGGAATCCTTCCCTATACTCTCAGACAGCAACGTCATTAGTGATTTGCGTACTTCTCAGGAACTGCTTGGAAAGAGTTCGCAAGTATCAGCGGTGATATTTGAGGCCCCCAGCATTACTGAGCGGGAACGTCTGATGGTCGATTTGGAATCCTTCCTGCAAGAGTCGGCTAACCTGACCCAATCCTTGTTTGTTCAGACGGATGAGAGTCGCAGGGAGTCTGTGGAGCGTCTCCTGGCGGCTTTTCGCAGCAATATTTTCATCATGGTTGCGATGGCCTTTCTTGTCTGCGTCTTCACGATTTTTAATGTTTCCATGGTGGGCTCGTTGCGTATTCAGCAAGAGCAGCGCGTACTGAAAACATTGGGCGTTCCGCGTGCCATGCTCTTCGGTAGTGTTTTTCTGGAAAGCGTATTAATTGGCGCTTTAGGTGCAGGATTGGGCCTCAGTTTCGGTCGCCCTCTTACGGAGGCTATCTCGGGTCTCTTTCTGGGTACGGTGAGAGATTTGTATCTCGGCTCGATTGAGTTTCCCGCCCTGCGTTTTTCCCAGCACTGGGAGTTGTATGCGCTTGCTTTCGGCTCAGGCGTGCTGGCGTCCTGTCTCGGGGCGCTGTACCCGGCATGGCGAGTTTCAGGTGTCAGCGGGGGATTCTCTCTTGGCGGGCTTGCCGTTCCGAAACAACCTCGTATTGCGGTGCTATTGTGCGCGGCTGTCGTTTCAAGTGCCGCGGCGTTTGCGCTGATTCCCCCGGCCCTTCGCTACAACTCACAGACTCTCGCTTTCACGGCGGCATTGCTAATTATTGCCGCCCTGTTTTTGGGAGCGGCGCCCTTGCTGCGCTTAATGACTGGCCGGATGATTCGAGGAGCCTTTCGTTTGGCGCGTACTCCGGGGCTGCTGGCTCTATCGAACGCTCTTTCGTCTCTGGGGTCGCACGCCTTCACGGTGGGAGTTGGAGCAAGTGCGGTGAGTCTGTTGCTGGCCCTGTCTATCATGGTGGGAAGTTTTCGAAGCGCACTTCAGGATTGGGTTGAGATAACCTTTCAAGCCGATATTTTTATTCGACCACAGGAGCGCGGCAGTCTAAGTCAATCGCATTTCGTATCCCCAGAGGTTCTACGGGCGCTTAGTTCCATGCCAGAGATAGCTGAAATTTCACGCTACTCAACGTTTGCCAGTGAGATAGAGAAGGTCCCCATTTCGATCTCAGGAGCCGATCTGGAGATTGCCGAGCGTCGAGGCACGTACCGCCTCCTTTCGGGAGCCTTCGACCAGCTTGCACTGCATCAGGGGAGCGCTGTTTTGATCAGCGAAACTGCGGCACGCAAGCTGGGCAAGAAGAGCGGAGATAGTTTAGGGGTTGGCGCGCGCTCTCTGAAGATACTCGGGATTTTTCAAGATTTTAGTTCTGAGCGTGGACAAATACTTTTTAGCGTAGAAGCGTTTCGACGCATTTATCCTGAAGTCGGAGTGAGTAGTCTGGCGGTTTACTTGAAGCCAGGGAGCGATAGTGCGCAGGTTGTTGCCCAGTTGCGTTCGCGTTTTACGGACGGGGCTCATTTTTTTACGCTTAACTCCGAGCTGCGTGGCATCGTCTTTTCCATTTTTGACCAAACCTTTCGCATCACTACTCTGTTACGGTATGTGGTGCTTCTCATCTGTGCGCTCGGGTTTTTGGTCAGTATTCTGCAGCTCGTCCAGGAGCGTCAGAGAGAACTAAAGACGCTACATACCCTGGGTATGTCGCTGGGAGCTATGCAGCTCGGTGTAGGACTTGAAGCCTTGCTTTTGGCTATCGCAAGCTCTCTGCTTGGGGCCCTCGGAGGAAGCGCGCTTGCCTTGTTGTTGATCGAGGTTATTAATCCTATTTCTTTTGGTTGGACGTTTCGCCCGGTGTTTCAGGCGCAATACTACCTTAGCGCAACGGCCATTCTGATAGCAGCAAACCTTCTCGCTGCTGCGGTACCGCTTACCAGCGGGGCAAAAGTGATAACGCGAGCAAAATTGAGCATGGAGTAATATGAGTCGAAGCTTCCTCCTTGGAATTGCGATAGCCGCGTCGTTGATTTGTAGCGCATGGTCGAGCCGGGCTCTAGCCGAAGAATCCTTTGAGCAGGCTCGCCCTGAATATCAAATGCAATTTCCGCGCGACTTCGGTTCGCACCCGACCTTTCAGACAGAGTGGTGGTACTACACGGGCCAGCTGGTACGACCCGGAAAAGATCTGTATCGCGATGGGCCAGATTCTGGCTTTCAACTT
>JAFLCA010000068.1 GCA_017302875.1 Deltaproteobacteria bacterium | reverse complement strand
TTTGCAAGAATAATGTCCGATTTGCCTTCAGCCGCAGTAGAATGGAGGCGGTAACGAAATCCATTCTTTGACAAAATTCGTCGGGCTATCTTCACGGGCGCGGCGTCTCTTACTTTTATAAGAGATATGTTAGTCCTCCGTTGAAGCCGATTGAGATGGTCCACTAAGGAAGAGCTTCTGGGGGAATGGTGCGTCGGTTGGCATGAATATCGTCATGACATCGACTGCACAGAACTAGGAGATTCTTGGCAATGTTTTCTCCGCCTTTAACGTGAGCCTTCAAGTGATGAAGTTCTAAGATGCGAGGGTCTTCCTTGCTCCACTTTTCCATACTCCAACCGTCCAAGCGGCAAGTATTCTTGTCCCGCTCGTAAACTTCCCTTTGAACATCCATTGGAATGTGCCGATCATGCTCTTTGGCGACGCGATCAGTTGAAAGCATAATATATTCGCCCATTGCTAGATCGGGCCGACCTGTAAATATGGTTGCGATGGCGTATCCATGTTCGGTTCTCAATTCACGAATACGTCGCGTAAATGAATCTCCACCTTTAGTTTTGGCAACGTAAGATAATTCCTCTGTCGTTACGACCTTTCCAACGTTGGCTTTGAAAAATTCCAACAATCGATTTTGGATGCTTCCGTCCTCACGGCGAATCCTATTCGCAATTAACCATCTTCGTGCTGAATCTAGGTCAGGCTCCGGAGCCAAAAGCAGATATTGATCGGGCTTGAGATTGAGTCCGCTGTCCGCATCGTTCGATGCACCTGAAACGATGCGATAACCCTTCTCCGTACGAAGCTCTCTTACTCGTCTCGCGTATTCTGATATTCCGGAGACAACAGCTAACTCTTCGCCGTCGATAATCACGCTCACATGACGAACGATGTAGGATTCAATTCGATCGCGAGCTGCCGTGCGGCTTAATCCATCCTCAACCGCGACACTTACGCCGAGATCGTTCACGCTGCGTCTTATATCGACGAGGCGAAGAACTTTTTCGCGTAGAGAAAGTTTCGAAGCGGAAATGGAGAAATGCTTTAGCTTCTCATCTATTTCCTTTGTTAGGACTTCAACCGCGAGAACTTTGGGCTTTCGTGTCATTAATTGAAGTCTACCCCTTTAGACGAAATTCATGGCCGTTTGATCCTGCACTCCACGAACTAACGTCTTCTTGGGGGCTTCGGTGTCAAGCAGATACGTTTTCAAATGCTCTGCGATGGTCTTGGCTAAAAGGGGCGGAACGGCATTGCCTATCTGAACCGCAATCCTGATCTTCGTCCCGTGCCATTTAAAACTATCAGGAAAAGTCTGAAGTCGAGCAGCTTCCCAATGTGTGATCGGACGATGTTCAGACGGATGAAGGTAGCGGCCCTTTTCCGGTTTATAGAACTCGGTGCGAATTGTGCATCGCGCTGGCTCATCCCACTCCAGTCGTCCGAACAAATCAGTTCCGCCTTCTGTTTTTCGTATCCAACAACCGGGGGTGATTTCAGGAGCTTTACGTTGAAGATCGAAGCGATTTCCACCGGGCGGAATCAAACGGTATCGCTGAAGTGACATCTTGGTCGGATTTCTGCCGATATGGAGGTCCGATCCTTTTGCCGGGGAGCAAGTAAGCTCTTTGTGGATAGTTTTGAGAGGTATTCCCTTGAGCGCCTCGCGGACAGAGACCCTAAGTCTATCAGGAGTGGGAAGCGGTATCGGGCCGATACGTGAGCCGATAATGATAGCTCGACGCCGATTCTGTGGAACTCCGAAATCACTGGCCTTCAAAATTCCAATGCTTTCTTCCCCTATATGAAAACCGAGCTTACGAGCAGCAGCAATAGCGGCTTTGCCTTCATCGGAGGTAATGAAGTTAGGTACATTTTCAATTACAAATGCCTTGCACTCGCTCGACTCAACTACATCCATGAAATAACGCCAGAGTGCTCGACGAGGATCGCTAGAACGATTTCCGGTGAGGTTCGAGAATCCCTGACATGGTGGACCGCCTATAACGACATCTGCTTTTTGATTCAGTTGCCCACTTGAGATAATTTCCGCAATGTCGCCGATAAGAATGTGCGATCCGAAATTCTCTGCATACGTTTTTGCAAAGTCAGGTTCCTTCTCAACAGCCACGACCGGCACAAATCCTGCCATCGTGAAGCCCAGGGTCATCCCGCCCGCGCCCGCGAACAGATCAATCACCTTCAGATTCTTATCCTTCTTCTTCATAAGTCCTTGGATCCTCGAATACTATAGCTTTCAATCACTTGAATCAAAAGCCCTTTATATTCTATTCGGGAAATCTAATGGAAAGTTTCCGGTAAAACCGGGACAAGCTGCCGTTGAGACACAAATTCCCGGTGGTAGAGTAATGCGACCTAAGACCAGCGATTCTTGGCTTTAGGCGAAAGCGTTTTGCGGCTTTTCCATTCCCTCTCCACGGCGTTGAGTATTTGGGTGTCAGACAAGCCGGAAACAGCCCGGAAACCGACCAATGCCTTCAAGGTGAGGCTCTCACTCGCATTGGTAAGACTGTGATAGCCCTGCGGCGTTAAGCCCATCCTTCTGGCCATCTCATATTTACTGATTTTGAGTCGAGTGCGAATGGTCTCTACGAATTTCATATTCCTCAGTCTCAAGTTATCTAAGTATCAGGCAATATTACATATAGCTTTAATACAGATATATGTAATACCCGATTGAAGATTGCATGCATCGGTATAAAGCACCAAGACCTTTCGAGATTTAAGGTTACGAAAGGAGATTTTGTTACCTAGCAGGAGGTTAGCAGATGAAAGGTTGCAGAAGTCTGACAAAGGATGAAGCGGGAGCCGTCACCGCCGCGTTTCGCGGGAGATATGCTGTTCGCGATCGAGCGCTGTTCCTACTCGGCCTCTATAGCGGTCTTAGAATCAGTGAGCTAACCAGCGTAAGGCTCGGCGATGTATTTCAACATGGGAAAATCGTGGATCGTCTTGCCGTGAGGCGGAGTTGCACGAAAGGAAAGCGCGAAGGTCGGGTTATTTTACTTCATCCCAATGCAAAGGCCGCGCTTCGGCAGTGGTTGAGCATCGGGATTTTCGCCTCACCTGAGTCGCCCGTGTTCTACGGGAGCAAGAGCGACTCATCGCCGATTACTCGGCAACAAGCATGGCGGATTCTTCGGCGGACGTTCTCACGGGCTGGGCTGACCGGACCTTTGGGAACCCATAGTCTACGAAAGAGCTTCGCGAGTCGCGCCTGGGATCTCCTCGATCACGATCTTGTCAAGCTCCAGAAGCTCCTCGGCCATAAGCAGGTTACATCAACGGTAAGTTACATCAGCTTTCGAGATGATCAGCTCGATGAAGTTGTGCTTGCCATGTGAACGCCGCCGCCGCCCAATGACTCAGTAGAGGTAACACTCATTCAGGGCGAGAAGGTTGTCGTTCCAGTAACCGTTAGAGTGTGTGCGAAGGTACGGACCATACGGGCCGTTCACCACTCCGATCTCGGACCGAGAGCCGTTCACCATCGTGAAGAAGCGATTTACTCCAGCGTTTATCGACGCAATTACTTCGCCCCGCGTCCAACGCCACCCGTACCCGCCGAGATGCGTGATCCCTTCGTATGGATCGGTTCGCGGTTGCTTGTTTACGCAGGTTACCTGCACTTCAGCCATATAGTCCTCCAAATTAGAACGTGAATTTGCTATAGTCCGCTTGCGCGGGGATCGATCTCTAATGCCCGTCAGGCGCTCCCCGTGGCCTCCAAAATATTTTTTTCACGGCGCGTCCAGGACGGCGTCGATCCCGGCATACTCTGTTGGAGAGTATTTTTATGCCTGCTTGGAAACCGTGATGGCTGGGACGCCCAAAAGAACAGACGAAAAGGAAGCCGTCAGGCGTTCGATTGAGGCAGTCACGGCGGCGATCAATAGTCTGAGCGAAGCCGACGAGTTGCGAATCCGCAAATACGTCAACACGGCAGCGAGCCGTCCCGATCTGAAGGCACAGGGCATCACCGGCACGGACCTACTCCACGAGGCCGTGGTGTTGGCGCTATCCGGCACTCGAATCTGGCGGCCCTCAGCGGAGGTCAGGTTCGTTTCGTTTCTCATGGGGATCGTGAAGAGCCTAGTCAGTCATGAGATCGGGAAGGTTCGGATTCGACGCAGGAAGACAGAGAAGTATTCGGGTGACTTTCCGCGCCCAGCAGTGCTGTCCAAGCCTGATGCAGCGACAGAAGTCTCTGAGGTACTCATGCAAGTTCGATCGGCGTTGGCGGGCGATAAGCAGGCGCAGTTGTATTTTGTGGCCCGCACAGAAGGCATCCCGTTTTCGGAGATGCCAGCCGTACTCTCGTTGGAGTCAAAGGAAGTCGATGCGGCACGGCAGCGAGTGACTCGAAAGCTAGGAAAAGTATTTAAGGGGGAGACCGAGTATGACAGCTAAAGATAAGGAAGCTACAAACTCACTTATGCGTCTTTGGGAAGACATGCTCGATGAAATCGAGAAGGCTTCTGATGAGGAAATTCTCGAAGCAGCCAAGGACGACGACGTTTTGCCGTCTGATGCGGCTGCGGAAGTGCGAGAAGCCTTACTCCAGTCGGTTCGTGACTTTGAGGTTCAACAGTCAGTCAAAGATACCTCACGCGACATGAGCCATGGCACTTTCGATTTAGAGACGAAACAAAATGATGTCCGCGTCGATAAGGGTTTCAAAGAAACTTCTGCATCGCAGTCGAAATCAAGTTTAGATTATCAGCCGGAGGGTGCTGGCTTCGCGTTCTTCCTTAGTGATGCTGAGTCTCACTCGCATCTGTTGCAGCTACTCCGCCTCAATGTCGCCGATGGGGAGCAACGCTAGATGACAATCCCAACCGGCCTAGTTCTTCCGATTATCAGTGACGAATATAAGTTCCAAGAACTTTGCCGCGATCTATGGGCGAGAAAGTTTCCAGCAGCACACGTTCAGCAGTATGCGCGGCGCGGTCAGTCGCAAGATGGCATTGACGTATCAGTAATTGACGAGGTGTCGAAGCTGGTAATTGGGATTCAGTGTAAAGCAACTGGAGATCCGGAGACTCCGCTCACTGAAGCCGAGATTAATGCTTGCGTTGCTGCTGCGAAATCATTTGTGCCTACGCTGACGCAATTCAAAATAGCTACTACGCGCAAAACCGATAAAGGAACTCAGGACATTGCGAATCGAATCTCTGCAGAGAATGTTAAGAATGGTTCATTCCCTGTGGAAGTTCTCTCGTGGGCCGAACTATTGAGCGAACTTAAATTCTTCCGCGAGTTGATTGAGGCATACTTCCCCCAGTTCGATTGGTCGGGTCTTACAGCGGAGCAAGAAGGTCAGCTCACCTTGGCTTCGTCTTACCTGGAAAAGTATCGAGTTCGAGATGCAGAAGCTCTCACCGCGAGTATGCGATCTCGTGCCTGGACGATCAGCGAGCCGAAGATTAAGGCGCGAATCATCACTATCGAAGCAAATGCCAAAATACTTCTAGGACTCGAAGAGGAAGGTGCAAGTTTACTTCGCGAGGCTTATCAATTAGATCCTCACAATGAGACTAGACTGTGTAACTACGCTCATGTTTGTTGCCTGAACGGTAACACAAGTGAAGCGGTCACTGTTCTTGAGCGCGTGATAAAGACGAACCCGAAAAACGAGCAGGCTTACGCAATCTTAGTGGGGATTTGGGCTTCGAGCCTTTCACTTGAAGAAATCGTTGGTCGAGTTCCCGAGGAGCTTCAGACGAGTTACCGAGTTGCCTCGTCTATCGCTGGCGTCGCTCGTGCCGTCGGCGAAGTAGAGACGGCAATCTCTTGGCAAAAGAGAGCGGTGGACGCCGCTGCACCACAGGTAATAGGTGATATCTCTGCAAGCCTCGGGGAGCTTTACTTGCTAAGTATACTTTCTGTAAAAAATTTCTCCGCAAATGAAGCCCCAAATGCAGAGCAGAAGCAGAGGATTCAAAAGAGCGTAGAGCACCTTGAAAACGCAATCGCTTGCATCGAAGATTCAACCGTCCTTAATACCCGTCACCCATGGTTATTTAACTGCTCTGTGGGTCACGCCATTTTGGGCAATGCTGAAAAGGCAATCGAATATGTAACGCGAGCGTTGGAGTTTGAGCCGAGCAATCCTCTTTATTTGAGTCATCGCGCTAAACTTGAATTTCAAAAGAGCGGTACAGCTGCCAAGAAGTATTTGGACAAGATTCCTGCTGAATCACGGATAACCGGCGACTGGGCGCTCCTATATTCTGAAAGCCTTAGAAAAGAAGGAAAGAAAAAAGAGGCAATTCAGGTTTTACAAACTTTCCTCAAGCAATCGAGTGAAGCGGCCTTCAGACGAGAAGCGTATCGTCTTTTATTTTCCCTTCTTATCGACACAAAGGATGCAGTTGCTGGTGAGGCACTCCTCGCCGATCCGGATATCTCCCAGCTGGGGGATACTCAGCTAGTAATCCTTAAGGCGCAACTATTACTTCTGAAAAAGCAGGCGGAAGCTGCTAAAGAGCTGGCACTGAAGCTCGAATCTCAAGCAAATGAGAATCTCGACTTCGCCTTACGTCGAGAGCTTGGGAAACTTCTTCACAATGTTGATGAATTTAGCCTTGCCGCAAAGCAGTTCAAAATATTGCAAGCCCAGTCTCACGATAAAAACGTGAGACTGATGGTTCTAGATAATCTTTACCGTGCAGGAGAGCACAAGGAGGCATTAGAACTTGCTCAAAAGATTCTAGCGGAAGACGGCCCTTCGCGATTCGCTTCCGAGATCGCTACAACAATTTGCGAACTTGGTAACAAGCTCGAGGATGGTCTCCGAATATGCACCGATTATTTGAGAGACAATCCTAACGACGACTTGATGAAGGTTCATCTGGCGATTGTCTTGTATCGAAAGGGGGATGTTGCCGAGGCCAAGAGGCTAGTTGAAGAAGAAATAAATCCGAAGGAACTACCGCCGAAAGGCTGCTTAAACTTAGCTCGCCTCACTGGGGCGTTAGGAAACGTCGAACACGCACTGAATCTGACTTATGAAGCTCGACGCGCTCACTTCAACGACAGCGAAGTTCATAATACTTTTATCTCCGCGTATTTTGTAGCTACTCAACAACCAGACGTTTTGAAGTCTCCGACAGTGGTCGAGCGAGACTGCGCTGTTCAGTTGCAAAACAGAGGCGTTACGACATGGGTAGTCATAGAAGATCGCGAAGACCTCAAGACTGAAATTTCTGAGCACGGCCTCGACCACCCTACTGTAAAGGCAATTTGGAATTTGAAGTGTGGCGACGAAGTATCCCTCATGCTGGGAACCGTAGAGCCGGAGAAGTTCAAAATTGTTCAAATTTGCGACAAACGCGCGTACTCCGCGTATGAGTCAATGGAGAAATTTGCAGAGAGATTCCCGAATGACTCGGGTCCACTCCGCATGATGGTTCCACGCGAGAAAGGAAAGGTTGAAGTTGAGTTCAATCCTCTCTTCAAGGTCGCGGCAAAGCAGGCAACCCATGCCAAGGAATGTTTGAATCTTTACAATTCCGGCTTGATCCCTGTTGGTGCTTTTGCGGAGATGCTCAATAAGCATCTCACCGACATCGTTTGCGCTCTGATTCACGGCGAAGGAACTTCGCTGTACTCTTGTCTTGGTAATGCAGAAGAGGCTCAGGAACATTTAAACGCGCTCTCCAACAAAGACTCCAAATTGGTTTTCGATCTGACTGCGATTGCTTCATTAGTTCACCTTGGAGCAGGAGAGCTTGTAGGATGCCAGGTCAAGGGACGCGCTTTTGTTACGCAGTCAACAATAGATATCTTGCGGTCTGAGATTAGTTTTCATGAATCCACCCGTCGCAAAGGATATTCCGTCCTTTCAATGGACGAAGGGTTGCCATTCCTACAAGAGATTACAAAAGAACAAGTTGATGCTCAGCTGGCGTTCCTAAAAAATTTAGATCAGTGGATTTCTTCTTATGCACGAGTCGATACCTCCGGAGCCGAACTCTCTTTAGATTGGAAAGAGAAGGAGAAATTAAATGAGATACTTGGAGCAAATTTCATCGATAGCTTGTTGGCGGCGGGTCAGCCAGGTTCGGTACTAATTTCGGACGACTCTCAATTGAGAATCCTTGGCGCAAATGAGTTTGGAGTTCGAGGGGCATGGACCGGAAATCTTTTGTTAAGTCTCTCACAAGAAGGCGCACTCTCAAGCGAGCAAGTCGAGGATTATTTTATTCAGGCAATTGCGAACAAGTATAAGCACGTTCCAATCAACCCATCCCTGTTGCTTCGGTCAGTGAAAAAGACTGCGTGGTTGTTAGAATCGCCTGCTACGGCAGTGATATCGAGTTTTGAAGATCCGGCGTGGCTGCTGCCAACAATCATCGATGCGGCAGCTCGATTTCTTGTTGACTTGTGGTTGGCGTCGGTTCCCATTACTAGACGAGACGCCATTGCGCTTGCCGTTTTGGAATCTTTATCAAAGGATCGAGACCCTGATGTTATCGCGGTATTAATGAAGAGGCACATCCCGCGCTATTTGAAACTCCTGCCTTTTTTCCAAGCTGAGATGATGCAGTTGATCGATAGCTGGCTGACACACCGACGCGCAGCTTGAACATCTAACGGTGTGAAGTTACCCAGGCGAGGAACAAAGGTTCGTCACTCAACAGCTTTCTTGCCGAGAGAGCAATCACAGCGCCCGACTCCTGAAGACCATTAATCTCCCTGCGAAAAAGCAGGCCTGATCTTCCCCCCGAAAACCGCCGCACTTGAAAGTTAGTTCCTCCGTATTAGAGCGGATATAGAGGAGATAGAAAATGAGGAAGAGACGGTTCGATGAGGAGCAGATAATTCGGATACTGAAGGAAGCCGAAGCAGGTGTTCCAACGAAGGAGCTATGCCGGAAGCGCAATATCAGTGACGCTACCTTTTATAACTGGCGTCAGAAATACGGAGGACTCGAGGTAAGCGATGCGAAGAAGCTCCGCGCCCTCGACGACGAGAACAGGCGGCTTAAGAGGATCGTTGCCGATCAAGCGCTTGAGATAGCGGCAATAAAGGATGTGCTCACAAAAAAATGGTAACGCCTAATGCTCGCCGGGGTGTCGTAAGACACCTCCGGGAGCAGTGGAAGTTCTCTGAGCGTCAGGCGTGCCGGGTAGCGCAGATATCGTCATCAGTGATTCGGTACAAACGACGTCCTGATAGGAACGAAGCTCTTCGAACGCGACTACGGGAGCTTGGCGCCAAGTATCCACGCTGGGGATCTCCCATGCTGTATCTGGTACGACGAAATGAGGGAATACTGGTGAACCACAAACGAGTGGAGCGCCTATATACCGAGGAAAAACTAGCTCTTCGTCGAAAAAGGCGTAGAAAGCTCTCAGCAGTACGGCTTGTCCCCCCTCACGCTGTAGCTCCGATGGAGCGGATAGCTATCGATTTTATGAGTGATGCCACGGTGCAGGGTCGAAAGATTCGAGTGCTTACCATGGTTGATGAGTATTCAAAGATCGCGCCACGCATCGTCGTAGCCCACTCTTTGAGCGGAGCCGATGTGGTGCGAGCATTGTCGCAAATCCCTCTGCCAAAGAGCCTCAGAATGGACAACGGTCCTGAATTTAGAAGCAAGGCAGTGGTGGAATGGGCACTGAAGAACAGTGTACGCCTTGAATATATTCAGCCGGGAAAACCTACGCAAAACGCCTTCATAGAGTCCTTTAATGCAAGGCTTCGGGAGGAGTGCTTGAATCAGGAGCTATTTCTCGACCTCGCTGACGCTAAGCGGAAGCTCGAGAACTGGCGACGAGTATACAACGATCTTCGTCCGCATTCGGCGCTCGGGGGCATGCCCCCGAGTCTGTTTGCTGCGAAGTGCCAAGACAAGGTAATGTTAGTGGGGACCTAACTTACGAATGCAGCGGATCGTGGGGGAAGATCACATGCTATCGACCGCCGGTGTTTGGAGTGCCTGTTAAGTCGATTTCCTGAGCAGGCAGAGACAATTAGCGAGCTCTACAAGACACTGCCCTGGGAAGATACTAAGCAGCATGAATCTGTTTGAAGCTGAATAATATTCGAGTCTTAGTTTTGTTGTAATGCTGGAATGGGAACAGGACAAAATGGGAGTCGCTTGATTAGCGGGTTCCCCTTACGTAATCTACGCCTGCGGGAGAATTAGTATGTTGGGACCTTATCGTGCTGACTTGGTTGGAGGCTCTAAAGTTATTACCTACATCGGTAATAGAGTCTTTTCCCCATGTAGTGATATTGCATCGCTAGAGCTCACCTCTGATGATCTTACCAAAGTGGTTACTAGGCTTGGAGCCGATGAGTCGTTAAGGCACCTTCATACAATTGATGCGTTAATCTTTCGAGAGGCGGTCAGTTACTTCCATGCTGTTGGAGCCGATTGGTGTAGTTTGCCGGTCACGACAAGAATGATTTCGTCACCGGGTGAAGTGTATCGCGGGGAGCGTCTTAACTACACGACTGATAGTGTGCCGATTACTCTTGAGTGGTTCGACCAGTCGCGAAAAATATTTCTCTCTGAAAGCTCTCAGTTTTACCTTGAACTGAGGCTTCTTATCCCATCTGTTAACCGAGTGTTTTCCATTTATAATTCATTTAGGAAGGAGCAGGGCGACTTTTCTCATTTGGCAGAGTTTCAACACATTGAGTTTGAAGGAAAGGTATCGTTTGAGGAGAATATTGCGATTGCACTCGGCCTGGTTCTACATCTTGTCCGTGGAGTTCTTGAGAAGTGCGAAGAGTCCCTGCGATTTTTTCTAGATGATCCTTCCATCGAGGCATTACAAACCTTTTCAGCGCTGTCATTTAAACGGTTAACATTCCAAGAGGCGATGGAGATCCTTGCTGAGGACACCCAGTTACCGGAGTATCGCGAGCCAAGTCTTAAACATTTTGGAGCCTGGGAGGAAATTCGATTAGGGCAGATTATTGGGAAATCTTTAATTATTACCCATTATCCTCTTGAAGAGATTCCATTTTATCATAATGAAGCCCCGGTTAATGGCAAAATCCGCGTAGCAGAGAACGCTGATATTGTACTTTCTGGGTATCGCGAAGTTATAGGTTCAGGCTCTCGTATTTCAGATACTGCAAAATTGGCTGAGAAGGCGAGGTTCTTCAATCTTCCCGTAGCCGATTATGACCCGTATCTTATGTCTCGGGCTCAGGCCAGCTTTAGACAAACCGCTGGGTTTGGGCTTGGGTGGCAACGTTTCACTCATTGGTTACTTCGGTTGCCCGCCATCTGGAGAGCAAGCCATATTCCTCGCACACATCTTAATCCGATTCCTTAAAGGGCTTTGGTATATGTCTATCTTGAAACCGATGAGCTTAAACGAGGGAGATACGATTGGTCTGGTAAGTCCATCTTCGTGTCTCGCGGGTCTTGTGCCTCATCGAACCGAGCGCGCTATCAGCGCCTTGCGCCATCTGGGGTTCCAAGTGAGGCTTGGTGAACATGCCCTTGTTACGCAAGGCGGGCTTGCCGGCACGGCTGAGGAGAGAGCCTCGGATATAAATAACTTTTTTTCTGATTCCTCAGTTAAGGGGATAGTTTGTCTAATCGGTGGCCTGCATTACAACCAGCTCCTGCCACATCTGGATTACAACTTGATTGGTCAACATCCCAAAGTTTTTATGGGGTACTCGGATGCCACAGTTGTTCAACTTGCGCTGTTTGCAAAATTAGGCCTGGTTACATTCTACGGACCAGCAGGATTAACTCAGTTTGGCGAGCATCCGCAGCCCCAGTCATACACCGTCGAAAACCTCCGGAAGGCGGTGATGTCCAGTCGGGCTGTAGGTCCGGTTGTCCCCTCCCCAATGTGGACGGATGAGGTGCTTGATTGGTTTAAGAAGGAAGATCTTACTCGTCCCCGTGAAATGAGGGAGAACTCCGGATTTCAATGGCTGCGTGCCGGTAAAGCTGAAGGGCCTTTACTAGGAGGATGCCTGCCGTCAATGATGCATCTGCGAGGCACGGAGTATTGGCCAAGTTTCGCTGGCGCTCTTCTTCTACTCGAGACTCCCGAGGGACACGATTTTCGACGTGGTTATGAACTAGCACGAGTAGATATGGACTTAGCTGACCTTGAGCTGTCTGGAGTGTTTGATCAGATTAGTGGACTCATCCTTGGAAGAGGATTTGGGTATAGAGAGGAAGAGCATAGAGCGCTTTGGGAGCTAGTAGCTGCACGCACCAGTCGGTATGGCTTTCCTATCCTCGCCAATGTCGACTTTGGCCATAGCGATCCGATCATTACCATTCCCCTTGGAGTGACAGGCCGCATCGACTCGTCGGCGTCCGAGTTTTCAATACTCGATAGTGGAACAGTGTAGAAAATTTTTTTGGAGAACGACGTAATGGAAAGTTACCAGGATGTTTTGGAGTACTTTGCAGGAAAGGCTTCTCGATACGATGAAGTTGACCAACAGGTATATTGGCAGCTTTCAGATCGGTTATTGTGGTGGCTCTTGGAAGAGAATGTCCTTAGTAAACTGTCAGATGACTTCCGCTTCCTAGATGCTGGAGGCGGCACCGGTCGTTGGTCCAAAATGCTTTTCGATCAATATAGCAAGTCAACCGGCTCTATTGTGGATCTTTCGGAGGCAATGCTCGGAGAGGCTCGGCGTAAATTCTCATCTCCCGAATATCAAAATAGAGTCTCGATCCGTTGCGGGAACATTGAAGGGCTTTCTGAGATCCCCTCAATGTCATTTGATTTGACATTTAATTTTCATAACGTCCTCGGATTTGTAAAGGACCCACAGCGCGCGTTGTCGGAGCTATCTCGCGTCACTCGTTCTGGGGGCGCCGTTGTCTCAGTAATTCCCAATATTAACCACGTTGTGTTCTTTAATCTGTTCCTCAATCGTTTAGAGGAGGCTGAGCGCACGGTGCAATCAGGCAAGGGGCGGTTTACTCAGGATATGCCAGATATGCATGTCTTTTCACTCGCTAAGATTGAGCAGCTATACAAAGAAGCTGGCCTGTCATGTGCCCTTTACGGATTTCCTGTCTCTATTTATCCAGGCTTTCAGGAGACTCAACTTTCGGGATCGTCAAAGGCGCTCGAGACTGTATTGGGTAACGCAGATCGACTTGCTCGAGTCCTGGAAATTGAAAAGGTAATGTGCCTTGAACCTGGAGTCGCTGCGAGGGGCAACAATCTGATGGCAATTGGCTGGAAAGCATAAATATACGAGCACTAATATGTCAGATTTGCACTCACTGTTGGTGAACTATCTTGCCGAGGAACTTCTAGATGAGGAGGAACGAAATATTCCTGTCAAAGAGGTACAGCATAACGAGGACAAGACCTACGGAATTGGAAAGAGCTACATCCGCACAGTGCGTCGTCCAGCCGTAATGGAAGCTGCCGAGAAGCTGCTTCAAACGATGTCAAAGCAAGAGAAAGAGTCGCTACAAAAAAGGGGTAGCCTACGGGGGCAGAGTGCTGCTGTGGCTGTGCCTCGTCGTGTTGACGAGGGGGCGCTTCGGGCTCTCAGCCCCGAACAAGTAACTCAGTTTTTCCGTGATGGATATCTATTATTGCCCGACGCCTTTTGTGAATACGTCCACTTGTTTAAGGCTGAGATGTCCCGGCTATACGCGGAGGGCCTGTTCGGGAACATCTCAAAGAGCGACACTCGAAAGGCCTTGAATTTGCCGCAGGTGACTACAAAGAGCCGCCTTTTTAGTAGTTTTGTGTTTTCAAGAGCAGTGCGAGGGTTAATAGCTGACTTGATAGGAAGCCCATTCTTTTTGCATCTCGACCAAATTTTTCTTAAGCCTGCGAGAACTGGTCTGGGCACCGCTTGGCATCAGGATAGTGCCTACTATCAGATTGACAATAATCTTCGTGGTGTTTCTTTATGGATAGCAATTGATAAAGCTACGCGAGAAAGCGGAACGCTGGAGTTAATACCGGGAAGTTATAAACAGACTCTTCCGCATGCTCCCGATCCAGAGGCTAATCTCTTGCTTCGTTGCTATCCCGATGAAGCAGCATCAGTGCCATGCGAGCTTCCGCCTGGCGGCGCCGTGCTCTTTGCTTACGGCATGGTGCACTGTACCCGAAACAATTCTTCAGCTAATGACCGTGGGTCAGTAGCGTTTCACTTTTTTCACTCGGACTATGCTAAGAAGGATCTCTTGACTCAGAACACTCAGTACCGTGTGCATGTCGAGGGGCCTCTTTCGACAAATGGGGTCTCCGAATACAACGAATCAATGGAGCATGTTTGGGACCTGGAATATGCCAAGAGGAGGGCGTAATGGAAGCTGGATTTGAGCCTAAAGCATTGCCTCCTGGCTCAGCGAGCAGTGATCCCTCGATAGAAACGGGAGAAACTTTAGCAGGCTCGGCTGTCCCAGAAGGTGCGCTTGGACCCAACATTATCGACACATTCGCCACGGCTATTCGGGCGGGAGAAGTCCTTGAGAAGCGAGACGTAGCACTGTTCTTAAAGAGTGAGCGCGATCTATTTCTGCCATTTCTTGACTCTGCCTATGGCGTTCGATTTAGGAATTCCCCTGTTCAGAGAAGTGAGGCCGTGTCCTTCACGACTAGTAAAGCTGTCCTTGAATTAGAAGACGGGAGTAAGGTTTTTCTCAAGCGGAAACCAGAGTACTGCTCTTCCATGGAACATCTTTCAAACTCAAGTGCTTTTCAAAATTATCTTTCATCCTGTGTGCCTTGGGTTCCTCGAATTGTTCCAACGGCAAGTGGCAATTCGTTTGCCCATCTTGGTCAACGTATATACTTTATTACGCCATACATTGAGGGAACATTGTTTAGCGGTGCAACTGAGGAATCTACCGCGTGTGCCCGCGTATTAGCCCAGATGCATCGTGCCTCGCTTGCGTGGGAAGCTGCGCCATCTGGAACACCTGTAGACTCTCAGCAAGTTGCTCTCTATTTTGTTGAAGGCATCGGGAAGGTTAAGTTTCCGGATAGGGTGTTGAGGTCTACGATTCAAACAGCTATGGCGGAGCATGCTCGTCGATATGCTGTTCCGCTCAGTGACAGTATTCGGTGCGCCTGGACACATGGGGACTTCGCCCCGTTCAATGTGGTGTTTCGACGTAATGAAGTTGTTGCTGTCAATGACTTTGATAATGTGGCTTATGGTCCTTTAGCACGCGATTTAGCAATCACATTATTAACTCACTGCGGCATTTACTATTTTGGATCTACCTCCGGCTTCAACACACCGATTAGCACCTATATTGATCACGACCGGATGGTCAAAATGCTTGAGGCGTATGAGGAGGTGCTTCCTTTATCCGTCGATGAACGCGCAGCTCTTCCGCGTCACATGGCGCTTCATTGGCTTGAGCTAATGGGGCTCGGCCTAATAAGAGGTGATTTTGCGCTGAACGACGTCGGCGACGTTTTGTCCCATGTTGAGGCCATTTCGGCTATTCGTTTAGGGGAGCCGGATGTTATGAGAAGTAAAGGCGCTGGAGGGAGTGAACGTACAATGGCTCATCGGTTCTCTCGTGCCCAGTTCTTCGATAAGTGGCATATGGCACTTACAAATGCGCTACCGCAGTATAAGGATCAAATTGCTGCCTTTTTTGCAGATCAAGATAAAGGCTTTCATCATTCCTGGGAGCTTTATCAACGAGCTGTTGAGCTTGGCGAAGCAGTAGAGACTGCGGATCGTACGTCGCTTCAGTGGGAGATTGTTGAGCAAATAGCAGTATTCCACGATATCGGAAAGTTTTTCCAGAAACTTCATTCATTCGAAAACCTTTCAATTGGGCAGTCAATTTATCGGGAATATGCAAATCACGTGGAGGTGGCGACTTCTATCAAGGATGCTGTCCTTAGTGGTATTCCCGCAACGGATTTTTATAACGCCCGTCTTGATCCGTCAGGAAAGCCGCCGGACTCTCTAGAGGCAGATGTTGCTAGGGCGGCAGATAAGATGCTGGATAACATAGTTCGCAAAGTCGATCGTTACTGGTATGAGTATGGCGTGCCACGTAACGCTGTCTTTTTGAAACCTGAATTAACGTTTGAGGATCGTCGTCAGTTTACGTTCCGTAATTTCTGCGGTGACCAGCTTAATGTCTTGCTGACTATAATTGCATTGCGTCCTGAGGATTTTGGACACCCTCTTATTCAAGAGCAATTCAGGGCCTGGTCAAAGGAGCCCAAGGAAGCTGCAGTTGCTCGAATAATTGAGTTGGCAGGAGAGATAGGGTTGCCAGCGGAGCAGGTTACAATGGTCAGAGATATTATCACTCAGTACAGACGGGAGTTCGACTGCTAGGCGTGCGTAACGCTATCGTAACCTTGAATATTGGCAGTGTGTTTCGTACAAATGCCCGGCGATCGCTCGAGCATGCTGCTGCGCGCTGGAATGCTTGTTTGATTGAGCTTACCGCACCTCTAGTTGTTCCTACTTTTTACCCAAGCTACAACAAGTTTCTGTTAGGTCGAGTACCAGGCTTTGCTGAGTTTGAGCGGATCCTTTTTTGCGACCCCGATATTCTTATTAATATCAGTACACCTAACATCTTTGAGTTATCTCCGTCTTATTTTTATGCCGTGAGAGATGGAGATAGATTTGCATACGATGCAGCATTACATTCGCAGATGGAACAGCTAGTGGCGAAGGACCATTATTCAGAAGCGGTTCAGTATTGCAATTGGGAGGTATCCGAGACGGTCTATTTAAACAATTTCTTTAACGCTGGCTTTTTTCTTTTTTCGCCTCGTTATCACTCGGATATGTTTGCCTATCTTGACGCGACGTATGAACGGATGGCAGCGAGCGAGGCGGACTTCTCCACAAAAAACTTTCTGGAGCAGGCGATTTTTAATTGTGTTGTTCAGTACTTTTGCAAGGAGAAACTAAGCTTGCTTCCGTGCGATTGGAACTTTCTTGAGCCGCCTGTTCTCAATGGCGAGACAACTATGGAGCGATGGGTCTACCACTTTACGGGGCCAGTTCTTCACAAGCACAAGGAATTGATTGATCAAGTTGATTGGACTGTGCCGATTCCTATTGAACGCGAGATATGATTTGTCTCCATGTAGCAACGACACTTTTACGTTCATTGGCAGGGGAAAAGGTCTCTGAGATGTATTTAGCCGCCCTTCGACGTATTCGCTCATAGTGAGCTTGCCTTGAGCTATATTTGGTTAAGATCCGCTCTAGTGACCAGGCGAACGTTTGAATATCACCTACCTCTACTGGGTATGCATATCTGCGCTTGAAGTACTCTCTTCCTCCATTGCCATGATAACCGACACATAGACACCCTGACGCCATCGCCTCCAAGGGTGGCAATGGAAATCCCTCTGGGTGGCCAAAGCTAAGAAACACAAGAGACTTGCGCATGGTAGCTGCGACCTCTTTCTCGGTCATCTGATCTATTGTCGCTACCTTCCAGCCTCTTAGCACTCCTTTATGCCGGAGAATGTTCAGAACTTGCTGCGCATCTCGTTCGTTCTTCCGAGGCATAAACGCGATTTGTCGTTCCTTTCTCTTTGAGAACATAAAGATGTGAGGATTTACGCTTAGCGTCACTCTCGCCACGGGCAATTGTGGAAACACACTTTCTAAGTAGTGTTTACTATCCTGTGAAACAACGACTGCCCCCACAACGGAAGGGTCGGTGTATGCGCATGGGCCGGGTGATCCGTCAGGCGGGTAGTGCCAAAAAGTGTAGTACGAATTTTGATTGAAAATAACCTTTGGCGCATTTCCGTACAGATTCGCTAATTTCGGTCCAAATACCTCAGGAATAACGAATATATCGGAGTCTCTTTTCCTGAATTCAAATCGAGATATGGTCGGCGTTGAATTATCGAACCATCGATAGCGGAAACCTCGAGCGGTATGAAGCGCAATAGCATCGATGTTGGCATCGCGTAGTATGTCTATATGGCGATAAAGCACTTTTGTTCCACCGACAGGAAAGGGGAGGTCAGGACAGATAAATACTAAACGTCTAGCACGTGGCATTGTTCCTCCATGGAGATGACGTTCGAGATGGTACCGCGCGTTTCCACTAAATACAGAGCAGGAGACTTCATTCGCTCCCACTCGTCAAACCCGAAACGCTTGTCAAATGAACATAATAGGAGCGTAAGAAGATTTCCATGAGTTACGATTAATGGGGTTGCCCCTTGAAGGGTCAAAGCTCGGTGTAGGGCGGCTCTGCCGCGCTCAAGCGCCGTTTTGCTTGATTCCCCCTCAGGATAGGCAAGCATATCATTCTCGAAGGTCGCCTTAAGTGCTGCTTTCCAATCCTCTGTAGGGCAGATTCCAAGCCGCCTTTCTGCAAGCTCCTCATCTACCGTAACAGGAATTCCTGTCTTGAGCGAAAAGGGCATAATAGAGGACGTTGCGCGGACAAATGGGCTACAACGAATTCCTGTAATTCCAAACTCGACCATAAGATCTGCTAGGATGTTCGCCTGATGCATGCCTTTAGCTGTGAGTGGTGCATAGGAATCTTGCCCTTCAGCTTTGCAATGCCGCAGAAGGTAGAGTCGCTTTATAGTTGCCTTCGCCTCAGAATCCACGTTTGGTGAACCTTATCGTCATTAACGTTAGATTACAGGTTACTTCGCACTGGGACAATTTTTTCCACAGCATGTAGAGCCACGGCTTCCATTCTTCAAGGGGCTGAGCTAACCGCCAAATCGCCTTCGGGATGTACTTTGAGCACCAATCCCGGACTGACTACGAGCGGGGCTACCGGTAAGGCCATGATGGCCGCACGGTAAAGCGAATTACTGTGCATGTGATCTTCCCCCCGAAAACCGCCGCACTTGAAAGTTAGTTCCTCCGTATTAGAGTGGATATAGAGGAGATAGAAAATGAGGAAGAGACGGTTCGATGAGGAGCAGATAATTCGGATACTGAAGGAAGCCGAAGCAGGTGTTCCAACGAAGGAGCTATGCCGGAAGCACAATATCAGTGACGCTACCTTTTATAACTGGCGTCAGAAATACGGAGGACTCGAGGTAAGCGATGCGAAGAAGCTCCGCGCCCTCGACGACGAGAACAGGCGGCTTAAGAGGATCGTTGCCGATCAA
>JAFLCA010000067.1 GCA_017302875.1 Deltaproteobacteria bacterium | reverse complement strand
AGGCCATGGCCAATCTCGCCGTTGGCTCCGGTTATGAGGATACACCCTTTTTCCATGATTGCTTCCGATTAGATAGACCGTCGACAACACTAGCCCCGAGGCCGAATTTTTTCAAGTATGCGCGTATTTACAGGCTTTTTGCTTCGGACTCTGCGTGTTCGGCGAGCTCAGTTTCATGCTCGTGCTCGCAGCATTCGCGACATGATTTGCACAGGCGCAGGTTGATGAAGTGGCCGACCGCGAGACATACGCCGCCGAATCCTACCAGCACGGCTTCGTGCTCGCTATGAGTGGTGAAGCCGCCGATATAGAAAAGCAAGATCGCAGCTGCGACGAATAGAAGCACGCGCGTCTCGCGATGTATATACGTGCCCCAGCACAAGCTCGCTGTGGCAAGAGAGATCGTGATGATAAACATGAAGGTCTCAAAGCTGCTGTGCGCAAGAATTCCCAACCCCAACAAGGGCAGTACCGTGATAATGAACGGCATCGCTATGCAGTGAATGGCGCAGGCGAAGGACAGACAGGCGCCGACTTTGTCGAGGCGTCCGTGAATTTTTGAAATACGATTCGTAGCCATAGTAAGAACTGTTCTTCTTTTTGAAATTAAGCCTGCCTTCGCGGTTCCTTACTGCACTTTTTGCAAAGGCCGAACAAGGTTACCTCGTGACGTTCGACGGTAAACCCGGGCAAGTCGAAGTCAGACATGGCAGCCGGACAGCTCTCCACTTCAAACACCTGCTTGCAAGTTCGACAGTGAAAGTGGTGGTGATGCTCGTCGCGCGAAATCTCATAATAGGTCGCCTCGCCCGGAAGCTGAACTGCGCACAACTCGTTTGCTGCTAGCAAAGTTTTGATAGTACGGTACACGGTTGCCATTCCGATTTGCGGACGGCGTTTTTGCGCGCGCACGAGGACTTCTTCTGGGCGCAGCGGGCGCTTGGCTTTTTCGAAAGCCTCCCGAACTACCCGTTGTTGAATCGTATCGCGCTGCGTCATGCCTGGAGCTTAGTGATAATGAGTTCCTAATATCTTGATAAGATACTATTAATATTAAGGAAAATCAAATTTAGCTGTGGGCAAAAAGCGTGTGGCGTTGCTGACTTAGCGGGATGACGGTTGTTTTAGCGGTTCTGCTGTTTAAGCGGATCGAAGATGAACAGATATCCGCGCGGACTGGTGTAGGTGAGGCGTTCATCGCCGCCCATCAAGTGCGTGCTGGTACTCTCGATGCTAACGCAGCCTTGCAAGAGATTGCGGACTTTGAGGCGCTCAATGAGGTAGGCGGCGGTGAGTACTTGGTGTCGAGCTGCTCCCACGCCTTCGTACAAAAACATATCAATGGCAACTTTCTCGTCAGCTTGTACGCCCTCGCGTTCGCAGGCTGCAGTGACTGCGCGCTCATTAAACTTAAGATGCTTTGCTACGAGCGCGGCCACTTCAGGCAAAATCTCTTTCTCTTCTAAAGCGCGGTCTAGGCTGACCTCGGAAAGCCGTACTACTAATTCTTTGTAAAGCCTTTCTAGTCCGCCGTGCTTGTCGTCCACGACGATTGCTTCTTGAGGAGTGACGCCAAGATAAATTCCGCCATTGATGGGAGTCGACTCTCCGATTATCGGGCGGCCACCGAAAGTTCCGAGTGGGCTCTTTGGGGTGCGCACCGGAGAGTAGTCGTGCAAGTTTCTAACGCGCCGCAACATGCGTTGAAAGCGATTGAAGCCGTGGCCGTCAGAAGATTTTTCTGTCACCGCAAGTTTTTCAAAGAAAAGTTGTTGTGATTCGGGCGATGTCGCTTCGATTTCTCCGCCAAGCAGAGACATAAATCCGCGCAAGGCGCGCTTAAGCGGGCGAGCAATACTTAATGGATCTGACATGGGTTCCGCAGAGCCTGACTCTATAGCCGTTGGTGGCATGTTAACTGCCGTCGACGCAATGCCGAACGCCGACCTGTCGATATCTAGTGTAGAAGAACCCATGAAAACCCTAGAGCCCACTAATCGGGGCGACTAGGGCTGATGCTTCAGTATTTCTGGGCAGTTGTGGATAACTTGGCGAATCTAAAGGCGAATTATTTGTCCATCGCCGCTACCATCTCAATCTCGACCTGGGCAGCCTTCGGTAGCGCCCCGACCTGAATAGTTGCGCGAGCGGGTCGGTGACCGCCCAGAGCCTTCTCGTAAATGGCGTTTACGGTCTGAAAATGGCCCAAATCGGTAAGGTAAATGCGGCTGCTTGCGACATGGCTGAAGTCGATATTTAAGTGCTTTAGAATGGCAGCAAGGTTCTTCATGACTTGGGTGGTCTGTTCCTCTATTCCTCCGCTAACCAAATTTCCGGTGGCCGGATCGATGGGAACTTGGCCTGAGATAAAGGCCAGCCCGTTAGTCACAGCGGCCTGGGAGTAGGGGCCAATGGCTTTTGGAGCGTCCGGAGCGTCGGTAATAAAGCGAATCATGATGAGCAATCCTTTACAAATTCAACAAAAACGGGCCTAAGGCAGCCTTGGTTCCTAACACAAAACTCATAATCCCCTAACCACTAATAACCATACGGATTTCGCGTTAGACTGACCAGCATGGTAGTTTCTATAGCATACAGATTGAGAAACTAACCGTTTAATTCGGGACTCAGATGGCCAAAGAGAACATTCTAATTGTCGATGACGAAGAGGATATTCTGGAGCTGGTTCGCTATAACCTCTCCAAAGAAGGTTATCAGATAACCAGCGTGACCAGCGGGGAAGAGGGATTGAAGGTCGCCCGCACGTCCTCTCCTGACCTGGTGATTCTCGACCTAATGTTACCGGGCGTCGATGGCCTCGACGTCTGCAAATCCTTGAAGAGCGACGGGAAAACTAAACATATCCCCGTGGTGATGCTCAGCGCAAAAGGTGAAGAAGCTGATATTGTCACCGGGCTTGAGCTTGGTGCAGACGATTACCTGGTCAAACCGTTTAGTCCGCGAGTTCTAAGCGCGAGAGTTAAGTCGGTGCTGCGTCGCAATAAGGGAGTTCCCGAAGACGACAGTGCGCCACTCAAGATAGATGAGTTGCACATCAATCCGGGCCGACACGAAGTGCTTATCAAAGGCAAGCTCGTCGACCTAACCTCCACGGAATTTAAAGTTCTCCATTTTCTCGCGCGTCAGCCTGGCTGGGTCTTTACTCGCTATCAGATTGTCGACGCCGTGCACGGGGATGATTACCCGGTCACGGACCGTTCCGTTGATGTGCAGATTGTCGGGTTACGAAAAAAGCTGGGAAAGTACGGGCCGTACGTAGAGACCGTTCGCGGAGTCGGTTACCGTTTTAAGGGATAAGCTCCTTATGCAAAAGTCCGCACCCGTTTGGCGACTTTACATTGCCTTTCTTGGTTGTGCTTTCACGTGCGCATTGACCTTTGGACTCTATTTCGCCACTTGGGATCTCTTCTATCTGGGAATGGGATCCTGCTTCTTGCTGCTGGCCTTGTTGTCGCGCGCGGCTGTTCCTTATTTCTTGTTAATCGAAGATTTGCAGTATGGATTAAAGCATCTGGCGCGCGGGGAGTTCGACTTCCGTCTTTACAATGCGGAATTCGAGGAGGTTTCCAGCGTGACGCGCGTATTCAATGAGAGCGCGGCTGAGTTGCAACGCCGTTACAAGGAAATCCTGCGCGCGCTTGGCGAGCAGGACGCTGTGCTTTCGAGCATGACCGAAGGTGTTATCGCAATTGACGGCGAGGAGCGTATCCTCCGCATGAATGGGGCTGCCTGTGCCTTTATGCGGGTCGCAGAAAAAGATGCTGTCGGGCGCGCCATTCACGAAGTCATTCGAAATGCCGAGGTATTGCGCTTTGTCGAGGCGGCTCGAATTAGCCGCGATCCAATCGAGTCGGATATCATTCTGCGCGAGGACGGCGAGCGCGTGCTGCATGCGTATGGAAAGATTCTGCGTGATAACCGCTGGAATCCGATTGGCGTGCTTTTTGTGTTTAGCGATATAACGCGGCTACGTCATCTTGAGAACGTACGTAGAGATTTTGTTGCCAACGTCTCTCACGAATTGCGCACTCCCATTACCTCCATCAAAGGCTTCGTTGAAACCTTGGCGGATGGTGCCATTGATAATCCGGCTGATGCGCGGCGCTTTCTCGATATCCTTATTCGTCAAGCCGATCGTCTCAACGCGATCTTCGAAGATCTTTTGACGCTCTCGCGGATTGAGGACGGTAATGACGCCGACATGCGCTTGGAACCGAGTAAGCTCGTCAATGTCGTGAAATCCACTATTGAATCGCACTCTCTGCGCGCATCCGAGCGCAAAATGAATATCGTTACGCGCTTTGATGCCGACCCGGTAGTGCGATTGAACTCAAATTTGCTCGAGCAGGCGATCGGCAATCTTTTGGATAACGCCATTAAGTACGGCGACGAGGGCAGTCCCATTACCGTAGCAGTTCAGTCCGACGGGCACGAGTCGACGGTCAGTGTCATTGATCAAGGACCCGGAATTGAGAAGGCCCACCATGCCCGAATCTTCGAGCGATTCTATCGTGTCGACAAGGCGCGCACCCGCAAGTCAGGTGGAACGGGGCTGGGTTTGGCGATTGTGAAGCACATCGCCGAGTGTCATCACGGACGAGCAACGGTTGAGAGTACCCCGGGACAGGGCTGTACCTTTACGTTGCACTTCCCTGTCGTGCAAGAAAAGACTGAAGTGAGCGTGCATTAAAAACATGGTTTCAGGAATCACCTTATGGAATTGGAAATAAGCAGCATGGCATTCGCGAATAGAAATATAGAAGTAGAGGCATCCATGGGAGAGGTAGAAAATAGTCTGGACGGGATGCCGATAAATGTGAACGTCGAGAATTTGAACTTTTACTACGGCAGTTCGCAGGCGCTCTTCGATATCAACATGCGTATTCCGGCGCGCCAGGTTACTGCTCTGATCGGGCCATCCGGCTGCGGCAAGTCCACTTTCTTACGTACCCTCAATCGTATGAATGACTCAATTGTGGGTGCTCGCGTCGAGGGCAGTATTCGCATTGATGGAGAGGACATTTACCATCGGCGCACGGACCTCGTGGAATTGCGCAAGAAGGTCGGCATGGTGTTCCAGCGCCAGAACCCCTTCCCGAAGTCTATCTTCGATAACGTCGCCTATGGGCCGCGTATTCACGGGCTTTCCGATAAGCGCAAATTGGCAGAGATAGTCGAGCGCAGTCTGACTAAAGCTGACCTGTGGAACGAAGTGAAGAATCGTCTTAATGACAGCGCGCTGGCGCTTTCCGGCGGACAGCAGCAGCGCCTCTGTATCGCGCGGGCTCTCGCCATCGATCCTGAAATTATCCTGATGGATGAACCGGCCTCGGCGCTCGATCCGCGCTCTACGGCAAAAATCGAGGATCTCGTCGGGGAACTTCGCAAGCAGTACACCATCGTAATCGTAACGCACAACATGCAGCAGGCAGCTCGTGTCTCTGATTTCACTGCGTTCTTTTATGAAGGTGAGTTGGTGGAATTCGGTCGTACCAAGCAAGTCTTCACGAAGCCCGGCAAGAAGCAGACTGAAGATTATATTACGGGACGCTTCGGCTAATTGAATCAAGGAATGTATGACGCGGCACTTTGAACGAGAAATGGAGCGTATTAAGAAGAAGGTGCTGACCCTCAGCGCCATGGTGGAAGATTCCGTCTATTTGGCGGTCAAAGCCATCGAAACCCGCGATAGCGTGCTCGGGGAGCGCGTGCGGGAGATGGATCATGAGATCGACGATATGGAAGTCGAGGTGGAGGAGGAGTGCCTAAAGATATTAGCGCTCCATCAGCCGGTCGCCATTGATTTGCGATTTATCGTCGCCGTGCTGAAGCTTAATAATGATTTGGAACGCATAGGAGATTTGGCGGTCAATATAGCACGACGCGCCAAAATTCTTGCCACCGCGCAGGCGCCCACGGACCTGCTTGATTTCAGCGGTATGGCCGAGAAAGTCAAAAGCATGCTGCGAAACTGCCTGCAGGCGCTCGTGAACTTAGACGGGGATTTGGCGCGTCAGGTATGTGCTGCGGATGATGAGGTTGATGCAATGAATCGCGTCATGTACGAGAAGATTCATCAGAGCATTCGTGCCAACCCGGAGCAAAGCGCGCTCTACTTGCAGCTTTTTTCAGTTTCGCGAAATTTAGAGCGAATTGCCGATCATGCAACGAACATTGCCGAAGATGTTCTGTACATGATTCAGGGCGAGATCGTGCGCCACGGCAAAGGAATGATGGTTTAGGGTAGCAAGCTCTAACGCTCGAATTCGTACCAGATCTTGTCCGCTTCGCTTTGATTGCGCCCCTTGAGCAGGGTCCATACGAGGTGCGGACGGAAGACAAAGTACCAGTCTCCCAAGCGATCAAACTTACGGCATGAGGTCGTGATAGAAGCGCGGAGCAAGGTGACGAAGCGTCGCCCCTCCTTGCGGCCGTGTGCTTTCAAGCGCCGGGCAAAATCTATATCCTCGACACTTACGAGGCGTTCATCGAAGCCGCCAATTGCATCGAAGTCCGTGCGCCGGCAGAAAAACAATCCGGCTGAAATTCCGTAACGCAGCGCGATCGGCAGTAGATAGAGTCCGGTTATCGCGATACCTAAAGACCAGCGTTCGGGGACAATCAGTACTCCGCCACCGACTACGGAAGGCAGGGCCAGAGAAGCATCGATTGCTTTCAGCATGTTCTTGGAAACTCTACTATCAGCGTCGACCGTGATAATTACTTCGCCGTGCGCTTGGCGCACTCCGGCATTGCGAATGACCGCTAGGTTCTTGGCATTTTCAACCACGATTCTGCATCCGGCGGCGCGCGCGATTTCTTCGGTGCGATCCGTACAGCGATTCAGAACAACGATAATTTCAAGCGAGCAGGGGTGCTCTTTCCCGGCAGCCTCGATAGCTCCCAAGCAAGCGGTAATCGATGCTTCTTCATTGCGTGCTGGAATGACAATCGAGAAGTGAGGCTGCGTTTGCATCTGTATCCCTGGGCTCCGAGCCGCGCGTTTCCCTGTCGCTCGAGAAAAGTCTCTAAATGAGGAACGCGATCATGGTGGCACTTACCACCGCTACTATGACCGCACCGAGGAACCCCACCAAGAGTGGCTTAAGACCGACGGTTTTAAACGCTGCGAAGTTGGTGTTGAGGCCCACGCCTGCCATGCCCAAGAGAATTAGAAACTTCCCCGCTGAGGAAAGCTGCTCGACGAGTGTTGCACTGAAGAGTCCTTGGGAATTACATCCAGCCATAACAAAGTAGCCGAAGAGAAACCAAGGAAAAGCCTTCCAAAAATTGATTTTGGAAACGGCCTCATTTTCTGAATTTCGCGAGAACCAAATGGCGATCAGGATGGCGACGGGGGCCATGAAGCAGTTGCGGACGAGCTTTACGGCGGTGGCGGTTTGACCGGCGCTGTCGGAATAGATATATCCGGCGCCAATTACCTGCGGAGTGGAGTGAATCGCAGTTCCGGCAAAAACTCCAAACTCAAGGTCGCTGGCATGAAAAAGATGTCCAATGTACGGATACAGGAGTATGGCGATTAGTCCGAAGAGCGCCACGGTCGCGATTGCATAGCTTGTTTCTTCTTCGCGCGCCTTGATGAGCGGAGCAGTCACCGCAATCGCTGAAGTACCGCAGATGGTGGTGCCGACAGCCAAAAGCATACTGAGTCCGATCGGAAGCTGCACGAAGCGGGCGACAAAAAAGATTAGGAAAAAGCCGACCACCATGGTCACAAGAATAATTGAGAGCATAGCCGCGCCCTGGCTGCCGATCTTGGTTAAATCAAGACCGGCTCCCATGAGTACGATGCCGATGATGAGTAATTTTTCAGACAGGTTGACTCCGGAGCGACACTTGTCCGGAACGTAATTGAAATTGCGGATAAGAATTCCAAGAACCACTGCGACGGCTGAAGCTTCAAGTGGGTGCTTGCCGCCGATGATGACCAAATCGGAGGCAAAAGTCGAAATTACTGCTACTACGATGAGCAGCAGGACTCCGGGAACATTCTCGATTTTGAACATGCGCTAAGCCCTCTCGGCAGGAAGAATCTGCCTCAACATAGCGAACTCTCGGCAAGAAGGGCAGAGGGCTTTGCAGGGCTTATCTGCGACCAGAAAGTAAGCGTCCAAGTTCCGTATTCGTGCTGACGCTACCCGGAGCATTCAGGGATGGGTCAACCTCGTAGAATTTCATATGCAAGGGCGGGGAATATATATGCAAGGTTACCAGATCGTTACTCGAGCTCTCATTGATAATTCTGTGGATGTCTTGATCCTGCGCCAGGCAGATTTCTCCTGCCGCGTAGGCGCGCTTTCGAACGGGGCGCACCAACAGAGAATCGGGATCAGCATCGGAGGAGCGCTCATATACGATTTCGCTGGCGGTGCCCTTTAATATCTTAAAGCCACAGCTCGATTCGGTATGATCGTGAATGGCGGTTCCTTGACCGGGTCTCCAGCAAATTACCAGCAAATCATACCAGTCTGAGAATGCGACCTTATTGCGTTGATAGCGCTCCTCGTTAAAGGCGCAGGCTTTTTCAACGTCATCAATAGTGATCGGATTTTCCCGCAGCACCTGCTCGAGGACGACCATATCCATGCGACCGGTTAAGGAGTCAAGGTAGCTACAAATAGGTTTGAGGCGCGGGCATTCCGAAGGTGCTGGCATATCAAAATCTCCTTCCGATAGGGTACGCCCAGCGCAGCGACATTGCAAAGAATTTCTTGTGAGGCGCTGAAATCACAGGGAAAAGCTGGGTCAGTCAAAGAGGCGAAGAAGGTCCTGATCCGGCTCGAGCAAACTGCAACTTCCGATACTGAAATGAAAATTTGCTTTGAGCTCTTCGATCATCGGAATGTTGAGGTGGTAGGACTTCCAACGCAGGCCCGTAGCGTTAAGCTCAAAATCGCTCGAGCGTTCGCAGCTAAGGCAGGCCAGCACTTCCTTCTCGGGGAAGGCGCTTCCGAGCTGCCGTCTCAGAAACAGCGCGCAGCACAGATTTAGAAATCCCAATTCATTGTGATACCGGCTGCGTTCTACGATCGGGTGATGCAAGCCGGCCGTGGCCTTGAAATGCAGTTGAGCGGACGCTACTTCCTGAACAATGGTTGCAAGCTTCGCAGCAGATACCGCGGTGGGGCCGGAGCCACGGATCTTAAGGCCGATTCGCGAGCTGTCGCTCTCTTCGTTGATGAGTTTGATTACTCCGCAGACGATATCCAAAACCGCGTGCCACTGCGGAACCGAGAGATCCGGCTCCAGAAATATTTTCACGGGAGCGCTGTTTAGATGCAATTGAATCGCGCGAACACTTTCAAGCAAGGCCTGTGAATCGGCTTGTATCGCGGGCGTTAGCTTCAATTCGTATGAAAGTACCTGCCGCTTAACTGCGTCCTGCAAGTCTTCTCGATTGCATTGCAAAATGAGATCGAGCTCGCTTGATCGGGACAGATCGCTGCTTCCGCTTAGGGGAGTTCCGAGCACCGCAATACGAAAAGGTTTGTGCGTTGAGAATCCAAGCCTGTGCAGTAGTTCAGGGCGTACGCGGCTCAGATGCTCGATTCCCACAACCATATCAGCTGCTACGAGGAATGGTCTTTTAAGGTCATGCGCAAATGTGGACGACGCAACGAGGGCGTCGTCGAAGGAGAGCGAGGCAGGCGGAAACATGCCCGCAAAATCAAAAAGTCCGCTGACCAAAGTATCAAGCGCGCTTTTTGAGCTCGACATCAAAGATTTCCTCGCTCAGCCTGTTCGCGCTCGATAGCCTCAAAGAGCGCCTTGAAATTTCCAGCGCCAAATCCTTGCGAACCTTCGCGCTGGATCACTTCAAAAAACAATGTGGGGCGGTCATGTACTGGCTTGGTGAAAAGTTGCAGTAGGTAGCCGTCATCGTCGCGATCCACGAGGATGCCAAGGTCGGCGATTATCGCCAGATCCTGCTTTATTGTCCCGACACGTTTTGGAACTTCATCGTAGTATGTTTTGGGAACTTTCAAGAACTGTACGCCGCGATTGCGCAAGGCGGAAACAGTCTTCAGTATGTCTCCGGTGATCAGCGCGACGTGCTGCACCCCCGGCCCATTATGAAAATCAAGGTACTCATCAATTTGTGATTTTCGTTTGCCGACCGCAGGTTCATTGATAGGGAATTTAACCTTGCCGGTGCCGTTTCGCATCACCTTCGACATCAACGCTGAATACTCAGTCGAGATATCTTTGTCGCTAAAATGCAGCATTTCTTTAAATCCGAGCACGTCTTGATAGAATTTGACCCAGGTATTCATTGCGCCAAGCTCGACATTCCCTACGACGTGATCGATGGCGACGATGCCCACATCGCCGGGGAAGGTGTGTTTTGGAAAAATATCTTCGTAGGGGACAAAGCCCGGCCAGAAAACTCCCTTGTAGTTCTTTCTTTCGACGATGGAATGAACGTTATGACCGTAAATGGCAATGGAGGCGTGCTTGAGGGGGCCGTGCTCATCCTCGTAGAGAGTCGGAACAGCAACTCCGCGAGCGCCACGTCGGACGGCTTCTAGGTAAAATTGCTCGCAACTATCGACGGTAAAAGCCACATCAAGTACGGAGTCGCCATGCAGCATGACCTGCTGCGCAATGGGATGTCCGGCCCGCAGCGCGGACGTAAGAATGAACGTCGCTTTTTTTTGACGCACGACATAGGACGCCGCTTCGCGAAATCCGGTCTCCGGGCCGCGGTAGGCGATTGGAGTAAAGCCAAAAGCTTGGCAATAAAAGAAGGCAGCCTGTCGCGCGTTCGCAACGTAAAGCTCGATGTAGTCTATACCATCAATCGCGAGGGGATCGGCCCCAGCCGCTGCGGCCTTGGAGCAATCAATTGTTTTGCCGCGATAGAGGGCCTCATCAAACTTTTTCACGTTTCGACACTCCGCAATAGGTAAGCTGACTGCCCCCACAGCATAGCACTTTTGGATAGAGCGGCAGTAGGATATACGTACAGCAGCCGCTGCGTAGGAGTTACCGCCATGCCTGAGTTAGTCGTCGTTGTTTTGCTTGGTCTGCTTGAAGGCCTGACCGAGTTTATTCCGGTCTCCAGTACCGGACACTTGATATTGCTTGGGGATTTGCTGGGATTCCAGGGTGAGCGCGCCGGAGCGTTCGATGTGTTCATTCAACTGGGCGCAATTCTGGCCGTGGTAGTTCTATACTGGAACCGCTTCCTAAGTTTACTGGATTTCTCACAGGACGGCGACCGCGAGGAATCTTTTCGTGGCCGCTCCGGAATAATGAAACTTGCCGCCGCCTGTTTGCCGGCCTTGGTTTTAGGATTTCTAGCGCATCGTTTCATCAAGGAGCACCTGTTTAATTCCTTCACGGTGGCGCTCGCTCTTATTGTGGGTGGCGTCCTAATGTTATGGGTCGAGCGACAGAAGCGAGTAGCTCCGATTGTTGCAATCGAAGCCCTCACGTTAAAGACCTGTTTTGCGATCGGGATGTTCCAGTGCTTATCTTTGTGGCCCGGCATGTCGCGTAGCGGCAGCACCATAGTGGGCGGAATGCTGTTGGGTTTGAACCGGGTGGTGGCCGCTGAATTTTCCTTCTTAGTCGCCGTGCCCATAATGTGCGCAGCGACGGGCTATGATCTTTTGAAAAGTTTGAAATTTCTAAGTGTTGCGGACATTGTGCCGTTCGGCGTGGGATTTCTGGTCGCTTTTGTGAGCGCCATGCTGGCCATTTCCTTCTTTATGAAAATTCTGCGCAAGTTCTCCCTTGTGCCATTTGCGGTGTATCGAATCGCTTTGGGGGCGATCGTTTTAGCGCTGCGTTAATTGAAATCGCGTCGGTGTCTGGGAAAATGAGGAATCGGGAAGAGCAGGAAGTCGCGCGGAGAGAGAAGATTGAAGGTGGGAGCTTTTGAGCAGAAAGTTTTTTAAATGGAAGCTTACAAAACTTTCTTCGAAAGTTATCTAAGCTTCCATCCCGGGGTACCAACAAAAAAGTTGACCCATACTAACAATATCAAACCTGGCCTGAACTAAAGTTATCGAACCTCAATGGATCGAAAACGAGCGAACGAACACACCTGGGCTTCCATCGGAACATGCTTCCACGATGCAACCTCTAATAAATGCTGACTACAACCGCCGATGAAGCGTAAAGGTAAAACGATGCTGGCCTACATATTGGAAACGCACACAACGAAGAACTCGTTGTCCCGTCTTTCTGGCTGAGAACCTGAAATAAGAACCTCAAGGAAAATAGAATCAATTCCTTGTTTCAAAAGCTCCCAGCACTTCGTAAGCCTGACTGGTTTACGCAGTGCTGGAAATAAGTCCGTCTACCCCAACTAAGAACTTCTATTAGGTATTCTGCGTAGAAGGGGCTTTTGCTTCAGAGAAAATGTAAGTTTTTTAATGTAATCTATTCAGTTGGTTAGCCTGGCTGCTGCGACGAAAGCTTTAAATAGTGTAATCCAGTCGGCATCGCTTGAGCGCTGCCAGAGCATCTCCGGGTGACACTGGAGCGCAATAAAGAAGCTGCGACCTTTGGCCTCAACGGCTTCCACCGTCCCATCGTCGGCTTCGGCAGTTTTACTCAGCTTCGGAGCAAGAGACTTTACCGCTTGGTGGTGGAGTGAGTTCACGGTTAGTCGCGCCTTGCCGATCACCGTAGCAAGTTTCGAGTCTTTCGCTATTTCAATTTCGTGCGCCCCGCTATCCCACATCGCTTTGCTGTCCGGCGTACGATGCTGAATTTCGCTCGGCGCCTGATCTCCGATATCCTGCACCAGAGTGCCTCCCAGGGCGACATTGATCACTTGAATACCGCGACAGATGCCGAGCACGGGTTTGTTGTCGTCGTAGGCCCACTTGATCAGTTGAATCTCCGTAATGTCACGAATCTCACAAGTTTTGCCGAGTTTCGGGTGCGGCTCTTCGTTGTAGAATCGAGGATGCACATCTTCTCCGCCTGGAATTAGCAGGGCATCTATCGCATCGTAACTTTCGCGTAAGAGCTCAGTATCCTCAGTCAGAGGAATCAAAACAGGATTCCCGCCGGCCTGAATGATTGAATCGATGTAGGAGCGTGTCACTCCCATGATGGGTTGGGTGAACTGACCGGTATCCTGCAATCTGCATGAGATTCCAATTCTAGGCCGCATAAGTTGCTCCCTCGAAATATGCAGTGAAGTGCATCAACTTTTCTCCAAGGTAGTTCTGTGTGACTTTTACTCGGTCGCGATACGGTTCGAGCTCTGCCATTTCAAAATTCTTGGGAAGACGCAGGCTGACCTGTCGAGCGCGAGCGAGCGAGATTTCGAGCAGCTCTCGGCCGTTCGGAGCAAAATCCTTGAAGTAGAATTTGCGCTGCTTGGAATAGTCCGGGCCGCCCCATGGTGGATCAAGGAAGATGGCGTCGGCATGCAAAGTCGGAAGTAACTTTAGACTGTTGCCGACCATGAATTCTATCTGCTCAGATACTCCGAACAGCGTGGCGTTGTATTTAGCCATTTCAATTCGTTCGGCATTGGAGTCAATCGAAATGACTTTCTTTCCCGCCCGCGCCAAACCGATTGCGGATCCTCCTACACCGCAGAAGGCATCGATTACCGAGTCGCCGACAATCAGAGCGGAAATCTGATCCATGATTGACTGCTGCGCGAGCGAGTAAAGTCCTTCGATGTCGATACGCATTTGCTGCTCGAGCGGCGACAGACGATCCCAGTAATGTTGAAGCTGCGGGCCGAAGGGGCAGGGTGAGTTTTGTGTCATGGGGAGCCAGTATAGCGATGCGGCATGGGTGAGTGAAGGGGCTTGAATCGCTGAATCCACAGTAGGATAGTTCCGTATATGAAACGACTCTGTGTTTTCTGCGGCGCAAGCGCCGGTCTTAGCCCCGTTTACATCGAAATGGCCCGTACTACGGGCCGCGTCCTGGCTGAGCAAGGAATTGAGCTGGTCTACGGTGGGGGCAAGGTTGGGCTCATGGGAGCTCTGGCTGATGCTGCGCTTTCTGCGCGCGGAAAAGTTATTGGGGTAATTCCGCAAGCTATGTGCGCTGTGGAGCTCGATCATAAGGGGCTGACCGAGCAGCATATCGTTGAATCAATGCACGAACGTAAGGCGCTCATGGCAGAACTTGCCGATGGCTTCATTGCCTTACCAGGTGGAATTGGAACGCTCGAGGAGTTCTTCGAGGTATGGACCTGGGCGCAACTCGGCATTCATGCAAAACCTTGCGGACTTTTGAATGTGCATCACTATTATGATCTTCTCTTGAATTTCTTAGATCAGCAGGTAGTGGCGAACGGGTTTGTCGAGGCGAAGTCTCGTTCGATGGTGATGGTGGCGGATAATATCCTGACGTTAGTCGAGAAATTTCGAGCGTTTCAGCCGACTGATATTCGGCGCGCCCTCACTATGAAGCAATCCTAGTCGTCTTAGCGACCGACCAGACGATCAAGCATTATCGCGCAAGCGGAGCGTACGGATAGATGGTTGTAAGTGCCAGGTCCTTTTACCGGTTCCAGGAAATAGTCTGCCCGCGCAAGTAAATCGGGAGCCATGCCCCACGCAGTGCCGAGCATGAGCACAAAGGGATCGCCCGTCGCCAAAACTTCGCGACACGCTGGAAAGGTCAAGCGCTTGCCGCCATCTTGAGCCGAGGTTGCTATTAGTTTAGGCAGCTTGCCGGTGCGCGTGTCGATGTCGGTGATTGCTTCATCGAGGCTTGACACAATCCGCACATGCTCAATCGCTTCTTTGCGATTCGGGTTGTATGAAGCGCCGAAGCCTTCTTCCCAGTGAGATTTCAGAGTGCGAGCAAGTTTACGGATGGTGGGGCCGGGATGTGCGACATAAAAAGCGCTGGCTCCATAGGTGGCCGAGCTTCGAGCGATATCGTGCACATCTATCAAGGTCAGCGAGGCGACCACGAGCTTCTTTTGCTTGTCGACCATGCCATCATGCAAAAGGATTACGCTTAGATCGATAGGCTGGCTCATGGAGTATTCCTTTGCGCAGCTGTCTTGCGGCGCTTGCTGGTTAGCTTCTTTGATTCTTGCAACCGCCACTCGGCGATTTTCTTATGATTGCCTGAGAGGAGAACCTCCGGCACTTTGTGTCCGCGAAATTCTGCCGGTCGTGTGTACTGAGGCGCTTCCAACTGAGCGCTTTCGTCGGTGGAGCGAAAAGATTCCGTCTCTATCGATTCTTCGTTCCCTACGACGCCCGATACCAAGCGGGTGCAGGCCTCGATCAGCACCATAGCAGGGACTTCTCCGCCCATCAGGACGTAGTCGCCGATCGAGATTTCCTCGTCGACTAGAAGATCTATTACGCGCTGGTCGATGCCCTCATAACGCCCGCATACGAGAATTATTTCTGAGCAATGACTTAGTTCCAGCGCCTTTCGCTGGGTAAAGGTTTCTCCGCTTGCTGAAAGAAGTATGACTTTGGCGGAGGGGAGGCGGGACTTGGAATCTTCGATCGCACGACAGAGCGGCTCAGGTTTCATCAACATACCAGCGCCACCCCCGTACGGGGTGTCGTCCACGTGGTAGTGCGGCGCATCCGCAAAATCACGAATATTCAAGGTTGAGATCGTGAGCAAATTCTTCTCTTGGGCTTTGGCGACGAGACTCGACGACAAAAACCCAGAAAAGAGTTCAGGAAAAATGGTGATAATCTCGACTTTCATGGGAAAGACGAGGAACAAAGTGTTTGTGCCGCTGAGCTACTTCTTGGCCTTGGCACTCTTCGCACCGGCGCCGCCCTTGGCGCGGGCTTTACGAGCTTTGCGAGCCTTTTGAACTTTGGCCAAACGTGAAGCTTCTTTGCCTTCCATGTAGCCAGGGATGCTCTTCTTGATGATGGAGCGAACGAGCGAGGTCGTTTGAGCGCCATTCTCAATCCACGATTTAACGCGGTCTTCTTTGATGGAAATCTGTGGGGGATTAACTTTCGGAGCGTAGGTGCCAAGCACTTCAAGGAACTTTCCGTCGCGCTTTGAGCCCTTCTGGGAAACAACAATTCTATAGAAAGCGTTCGCTCGAACGCCATATCGCGCAAGTCTCAATGTTACAGCCACGTAAAGTCTCCCAAATATAATCTCAAAATCAGGCAGAGGTTATAGCAGAATTGCTAGAAATATCAAATAGTAGGGGGCGTTTTACCGCCTCCCGCCTCGTGCGAATCGCTAGTATATTTCAATACTTAGACTCGCATAAAAGGCTGGGGCGGTCTTTTCGGAGAATTTCGAGCCCGACCTGCTCGGCGCGAACCTTACAATTTCCCGTTCAGGCCAATCCGACAGTCGCTGATAAGCTTTTCAATGCTCTTCGCGTTTTTGATGGGCGTCGGGGCAATGGTGGCTTGAACCCGATCCTTGCAGACATCGAATCTCCACAGCACAGGTTCCCGCGATTCCGGTAAGGCTGCTGCGCAGGTGATATGTCCATTACGTCGTTCCAGCCACACCTGAGCTCCTGCGACATCATCGAAGCCAATCCTCATATCGCGATCGAATGGGATTTTCTGTCCTCCCTCATTAACCGTTATAGAAAGGCCATCGGCAGTTGATTCAACAAAGCTGTTCATATCCACCCCCTGTTGTGTTGTTACGAGACAACGTATGTAAAAGAACAACGACTACTGAAGGCCAGTTGGCTTCAGCCGAAGTTCGTTAGTATACCATACGACGCATCCAAGTGGGCTGATTATTCAATGTCGTCGTTAGCGTTTTACGCGCACTTTGTGAGAATTAAGAGAATTAACTACAGCATCCTTGATCCGGATCGCGAAGCGGAGAGATAAACTCATATGACCGATTTGTTTGTACTTTTCACGGAACCTCAAACATACGTGAGCCTGTTAACTCTGACGCTCATGGAGATAGTGCTAGGAATCGATAACGTAGTGTTTCTGTCGATCCTGGTTGGTAAGCTACCTGCGCACCAACAGCCTCGTGCGCGGCTTATCGGTTTGTCGTTGGCCTTTGTGTTCCGCATCATACTGCTGTTGTGCATTACCTGGATTATTGGGCTCGTACAGCCGCTTTTTTCAGTCTTCTCTCACGAAGTCAGCGGGCGCGATCTTATTTTGATTGCTGGTGGACTGTTCTTGATCGCGAAGAGCACCAAAGAAATTCATGGCAAGCTCGAGCATGTCGATCACACAGCGGCAGTTCCGGCAGGTCCGACATTCGCAAGCGTCGTGATTCAAGTTGCCATGCTCGATCTCGTTTTTTCCTTCGACTCCGTTATTACGGCGGTGGGTCTCGTTGATCGAATTTCGATCATGATCGTCGCGGTGGTTTTGTCGATGATTGTGATGCTGATGTTTGCAGCGAAAATCAGCGAAATCGTCGACCGTCATCCAACCATTAAGATGTTAGCGCTTTCGTTTCTTTTGATGATTGGAACAATGCTTGTCGCTGAGGGTTGCGAGGTGCACGTGCAAAAGGGCTATGTATACTTCGCCATGGCGTTCTCGGTGTTCGTTGAATTTCTCAACATACGCTCGCAAAAGGCACAGGGCGTAAAGCATTAGGCAGGAGTTGCTGATTTCCGGTCGACGCTTCAGAATAGGGAGAGCTTTCATCGCCTGAGGTTCTTATGCGAGTTGGGCTGTTAATTGTCGCACTATTTTGTTTGCTGGTCTGTGCGCCTGTCGCAAATGCCGCGCCTGCCGCTCAAACCACTTCCGCAAAGATTGAGTGGAACGACTGGGGCGAGGAGGCCTTCAGTCGTGCAGCCAAGCAAAAGCGGCTCGTGCTCCTCGACGTCGAAGCTGAATGGTGTCACTGGTGCCACGTGATGCGAGAGCAGACCTATGCCGACCCTGCAGTTATCGCGCTGATTCAAAAAAATTTCGTTGCGATTCGAGTCGATCAAGCTGCGCACCCGGATTTAGCTGCTCGCTACGAGGACTACGGTTGGCCTGCGACGGTGGTGCTAACGGCCAAGGGAGAAGACATTTGGAAGGAGGCCGGATTTATCGAACCACCTGCATTCCTCGCCGCTCTCAACAAGGTCTTAACCAATCCGACACCGCAGCGTTCCGAGCCTCCAGCCAGCGTGCCTCCCACGGATGGCTTGTTAGCAGCAGCGCTACGCGAAAAGTTGCAACGTGGATTTCGTTCCGCCTTGGATAGTGAGCAGGGTGGTCTTAACGGCGTTCATCGTTATTTGCGGCGCGATGTTATCGAATACGCGATCGTCCTTTCTGCGCAAGGTGACGCCAGTACACGCGCATGGCTCGACAAAACCGTGGCTGCATCTCTGAAATTACTGGATCCAGTGTGGGGCGGTTTATATCAGTACTCCAGCAAGAGCGGCTGGAACTATCCGCATTATGAGAAAATTATGTCGACGCAAACTCAAGGCTTGGAGAGCTTTGTGGCTGCGTCCTACCACTTACAGGATCCCAAGTACCTTGAAGCTGCTAAGGGTATCCACCGCTATACAAAAGATTTTTTGACGAGTCCTGAGGGAGCCTTCTACGCAAGCCAGGATGCAGATCTTGTGAAGGGGCAGCATGCGGCGGAGTATTTTGCGCTCGATGACGCGGCGCGCCGCGCGCAGGGCATTCCGGCAGTGCAAAAGAATATCTTCGCTCGCGAGAATGGGTGGATGATTTCAGCCTTGGCATCTCTCTATGCAGCGACGGGAGATGCGCAGTATCTGACGGAAGCGACCACCGCAGCGCGGTATATTCAGAAGCATAGGGCCCTCGGCGGCGGCGGGTTTTCGCATGGCGAAAGCGACAGGGGCGGGCCGTATTTGTCGGATAATGTGGCAATGCTTCAAGCGTTTCTATCTCTTTATAGCGTGAGCGCGGAGCGAGGGTGGCTTGAAGCCGCGCGGCAGTGCGCTGATTTCATAATCTCTACATTTCTCGATGGGCCGCTCTCCTTGGAAAGCGTCGGTGTTTTGAGCACCAAGAAGAATTCCAGTCCGCTCTACCAGAAAAGTTACTCGATTGATCTGAATATCGCACTGGCTCGAGCTGCCAATTTGCTTTTTCAGTATACCGGAACTGAAGAATACCGAACCTTGGCACTGACCGCGCTGCGCTATGTCACCCAGGATGCTGTCGCGCTCCGCTATGCTACCGAGCCGGGAGTGTTAATCGCAGATTCTGAGCTACGTAGCGAACCCTTGCATGTAACGGTCGTCGCGAATAAGGACGATGCGGCCGGGAAGGAACTTTTCATGGCGGGCAGTCGCTACTATGCCCCGTACAAGCGGCTCGAATGGTGGGATAAGCGCGAAGGTGCGCTGCCGCGCGCGGATGTACAGTATCCGCAGCTCAGCAAAGCCGCCGCTTTTGTTTGCACAAACAAGCGGTGCTCGCTGCCGATTTTTGATGCCCAGAAGCTGGGAAAAACAATTGATACTTTTAGGGCAAAGGAGAAGACAGCTGGGCTGTAGTGTTGCTTCTTCGCTTGGAATGACAAGGTCGAATTACCTCGGAGTTTTGCCCCTGTCATTGCTATTTGTTCCTCTCGTCCTT
>JAFLCA010000066.1 GCA_017302875.1 Deltaproteobacteria bacterium | reverse complement strand
GGGTTCGGCGGGCCTTGGTCGCTGGCCCGGCCGCTGAGGTGGATTCATCCTCGAGCGAATTAATTGGTCCGCAGCCGATTTTAGGGGAGCCGCTCGGCGGCCTTGAAGGCCGCGTTGATGAGGCTCCCGCCATTCCGGAGTAGACATACCCTCAGCGCTACATTTCTAAGCTGACGTTGCAGTGCTCGGAGCGGGGATCGTCTCTGGATCGTTTGAAGCGGATGATCGGGCCTGTGCTTCGCAAGCTAGGATTTAAGTTAGAATTTCCAAGGCTTACATCGGAAACGAAATCGTCGCGCAGAAGGCAAGAAGCAAGAAGGCGGTGAGCGCGGATTGAAGATTCATAGATCGTTCGGTGATGTTCGAATTCACTCAGTTCCTTGCTATTTAGATACCATCGAGACCGTAAAGATTCATCGGCACATCTGCCCACAGGCTTGAATTTCGCGTGGATAATTGCCTAATATGCCTCAGTTTATCCTGTTGTAGTGAGGATCGTATGGCGAGTGTTCAAAGTCCTGACGCGGATGTTTCTAAAGCCAATTATGTCTTTGTCGAACTTAAGTCTACAGAGCGCGCGGAGCTCGGAGGTAGATTGCGCGAGCTTGCGTTGAGGCATTTAGCCGGAAAAAACGATCCTCTTTCGCAGCTCGCAAATTTCGAGCGTTCATTGGGCCTCGATGCGCCACGTGAAGTTGAAGTTGCTGAGGGCCAGAAGGTTCAAGTCGGCATTTCTGACAACGCCATGCGCGCACTCCTCCCCGAGGTTCAAGCGGCTGCCGCTACTGCTGGACGTCCAGTTGGAACGAGCGAGTTGCAACAATTATTCTTCGTGACCAGCTCGACGCGAGACTACACCGTCGAAGCCGTGAGCCGAGTCTTTGGTGTTCCTGCCGAGAGTTTAGGTTTGCCAACAAAAAAATAGATTTGCTCTTCCGCGTAGGAAAACAGCCAGCGAGTTGAGAACCTTCCTTAAGGATCTGCTCGCTGGCCGTGAGGTGTATTTCACCGACCACTTGCAGATTACTTGATGCCCAACCGCACGCGCAGTTTCTCCGGCTCATTTGCTTTGAGCACGGCTTCCTTTGCATCCACGCTGCCAGCCGTCACCAGCTGATAGAGATGCTCATCCAGCAGACGCATCCCGTAGTTTGCGCCCATCTGAATTGCATCGTTGATGCCGGAGGTCTTGCGCTCCCGAATCAGGTTGCCGATGCCTGCCGTCATCATCATGAACTCGAATGCTGCGACGCGCCCGGAGGCGTCTTTCTTGAGCAGCAACTGCTGCCCCAGAACGCCCAGCAGACTGGTGCTGATGATGGTGCGAATCTCTGCTTGTTTGCCTTCCGGGAAGGACTCGATGATGCGGTCGACGGTCTTGGCGGCGCTGACCGTGTGCAGTGTCGCCAGAACCAAGTGCCCGGTTTCTGCAGCGCGAATCGCCACCTCCATCGTTTCGATGTCGCGCATCTCGCCGACCATGATGGTGTTCGGCGCCTGGCGCAAACCCTGTCGGAGACCGTCACCGAAGGACTCCACGTCGTTGGGCACCTCACGCTGAGTGATGATGCTCTTGCCGTGGCTGAAGCGGTACTCGGTCGGTTCCTCGATGGTCAAGATGTGCTGGGGCTTCTCATTCGAGATGTAGTCGATGATGCTGGCCAGCGTGGTGGTTTTGCCCGACCCGGTCGGACCGGTCACGAGGAACAGTCCGCGCGGCCGAATCACCAGATCCAGAACCTTGGAAGGGAACCCGATCTCTTGAACCTTCACGATGCGACTCGGGAGGCGTCGCAACGTGGCGGCTTGGTGGCCTTGCTCCTTGAAGGCGCTGACGCGAAAACGCGCCGTCACGTCACCTTCTTGGAACTGCACGGCGAAGTCAGCTCCGCCATGTTCGTACACGTCGGTCTCGACGCGCGGCTTGTCGGCGGCAATTTGTTTGATTGCCGAGACCATGTCCGCATCCGTCAGGGCCGGTGTCTGAAGCGGAACCAAGACTCCGTTTCGCACCATGGTCGGCGGTGCGCCGACCCGCAAGTGGATGTCACTTGCCTCGGACTTGATCGCCATCGACATGACCCGATCCATTTGAATTGTCATACTGCACCTCGTTGGGATTCTCGAGCGAGTATTGGATTGGAATGAATAAGTGCGGGAGCGGTAACAAACCGCTTTCACTCTCGCTCGCAGATGCCCGCTCGTCGACCTGTCGAGGCTGACCAGCGGGTATCTGCGAAATTTGATCGGGAGTTGAAAGCTTGAAAACCTTTCTCGTAGCTGTTTTCTTACGAGAGCGAGGTATCCCAGAGTAGGGCTCCTCGCGCACAGTCTTCCCCTAGCAAAGTGGAAAGGATCGCACCCGGGCCGCGCGCCATACTCCTAGGCTTAGGAGCTAAGCTTGCTGCTGCTCGATGGTGCCAATCCCTCCGGAGGAAATGGTGGTATCTTTCAACTGTACTGCGGTGCAAAATTCTAACCGAGCGAAATTTCCGCTCTAGCACGGAAATAGCTATTGAGCTCGTCGGAGCCTGATGTCGTGACAAAAATTTAGAATGGAAATTTTTAGTGAAAGGGCGTATGAAAGAGGCGCTTTGCTATTTTTCTTCTTTCGGAGAATGTCTATGCACTTTCGATCCCGTCCAGTTCTCGCTTCTGTAGGTCTTTTCGTTTTGGCAGCATCTTTAGGTGCGTGCTCCGGAAGAAAGGATAATTCGCCGTTGCCGAGCATCACCGCTAAGGAGCAAGCTACTCTCGATGCTAAGGTTAATTGCGCCACAGCCCCGGAAGACATTAAAACGCTCGAGGGTGAACGGGCTTCTGTCGCTGAGCGGATGGCCGACGGGGTGCGTTCAATATTCCCGATTGCAGCGGTAGCTGGAATGTTGACCGGTGACTATTCGGAACGCGTCGAAGTCGCAAGTGGCGAGTATAATCGCGATATCGAGACAAAAATCGCTGAAATTAAGAGTATTTGTCACCTGTCGTAAGGCGATAGCGCGGGAAACTAATCCCGCAAACCATGCCTTTGAAAGCCGACCGACTCCGTTAGTGGTCTTTAACAGAGTCGAGTCGGTTTTTCGTTTTCGCGAACGTGCTAATCAATTCTTAATGCTAATTCCCCGATTCTAATACGAAATTCACTTCTCGTGGCGGAGCCTAAAACTTGAACAGCGCCGCTGGTTGGTTTAAGGTGTGAACGTCGTTTTAGCCAGGAAGTCGCATGCCAAGCCCACATTCAGCTCCGCAGCCACCTTCGTCTACTCCGAGTCCTGCTTCTGCTCAGGATCGACCACAGACTCTTATCACCCCAGAGCGGGTGGAGCGTTTGAACGAGCTGCGTGCCGAAGCATGGAAGCTCCAGAATCCGCTTACCCAACTTCAAGTATTGGAAGCAGCGACGCGTGAGTTTGCGAAGGCAAACTATGCGCAGCATCCAGCCGCGTTGCAGCAGATCATGCAGACTCTCGATTATATCTTTGAGAACAGTAACTCAGTCTCTGCCCGATTTACGGTACCTCAGCGAATTGAGCAGCTACTGGCAGCGAGCCCTTGTGTTTTCTCGATGTATCCCGGTCTTGGTACGCACGAGTCTCTCTCGCAGTACGACCTTGTCCTTGCTGGCCGCTATTCGAAGGTAAACAGTCGCCGCGAAATCGATCTCTCCTCGACGCTGACGCGTTCTCCGAATTCGAAGATCTCGATTCCTCTGTGCGTTGCCAAAATGCGCGCAACTATCGGAGGAGAGCTGGCCGAATTGATGATCGAGGAAGGATTGATTCCGATTTTACATCGTTTCAAGCGACCGCTTAATCCCTCGGATGTAGACACGCTAAGTCCTACGGTTCAATCGCAAGCTGATGCTGATGCCGAAAAGCTTGCATGGGTGGGGAAGTTCGGGGAAAAGGCCTATTTCTCCTGCGGTAATCGTGCCGATTCCGTCGAGTTCGCCAAGCAACTGATTCAGCGCGGTGCCGCCGGAATCTTTATTGATGTAGCTATCGGTAATTCCGAAGCAACCTGCGCGACAGCGCTGGCTCTTAAAGAATTTATCGAGCAGGGCGGATATTCCACTCAATTATTAGCCGGCAATGTCGACACCGCAGAGGGCTATTTCATGCTGGCGCTGTGCGGCGTGGATGCCATCGCGGTTGGTATCGGACCCGGTTCTCCCTGTACCACAAGAATTGTGACACGCTCGGGCAGCGGACAGGGCAGCGCGCTTTTGGAAGTCGGCACGGCACGTTTTATGATGGGTTCGAATGCTCCGACGATAATTGCAGACGGTGGTATTGAGGGATCTGGCGATCTTTTGTTCGTGCTGGCCGCTGGTGCCAACGCCGCTATGGTCGGAAAGCTTGCAGCGCGTACCGAAGAAAGCGGGGCACTCAAACGGGTCATGGCTGGCAAGGATGGAAAAGAGGCGCTGCATGCCTGGTATTTTGGAGAAGCCTCACAGTGGGCGCGCCTGTATGAGCAAGGCGGTGTTCAGAAAGGCATGGGCGTAGAGGGCAAGGGCGGATGGATTCCAGTGTCCGGCGGCTTCAGAGACCTTTTGCAGGAGATGCACGGTGGGCTTGTGAATGCTCTTCCCTACTACAACGCCGCATCGATTCCTGAGCTACAGGGCAAGTTTAGTCCGCCGCAGCAACTTTGTGATCTTATTTTGGGCGGAAAGACGGGAATGAATAAGTCCGCTTCGGGGACGAGCCTCGAGTCTAATACTCGACTGTCGTAAATTAAACCCTTCAGATTCGCGATGCGCGCGAGGCTGCTAAGCCTCGGCGATCCGCTTTTTCACTACTTCCAACGCATGTGCGACGCTGATGCGTTCTTGCTTGGTCGTGTCGCGGTCTCTGATCGTCACAGTTTGATCCTGCGTCGTCTGGTGATCCACGGTTATGCAGTATGGCGTGCCGATTTCATCGTGGCGGGCGTAGCGCTTTCCGATCGATTGCTGCTCATCGTAGCGGGCATTGATACCGGCTTTGAAGAAGTCAGAGACGATTGAGCGCGCTACTTCCGGTAAGCCGTCTTTCTTGACGAGCGGAAGCACGGCTGCCTTCATCGGGGCCAATCTTGGGTTCAGCTTTAGAACAGTGCGAACTTTCTCCTGACCGTCAGCGTCGACTCCCTTCTCTTCGGAGTAGGCGTCGCACAGATACACAAGTACGGCGCGCGTGAGACCGGCTGCGGGCTCAATGACGTATGGCGTGAACCTCCAGCCGGGCTTGCCGGTGGCGGGGTCATTCTTCTGCTGATCGAAGTAGCTCAATTTCACGCCGGACAAATTGGTGTGCTGCGTCAAATCGTAATTAGTGCGCGAGGCGATGCCTTCGAGTTCATCCCAGCCCCAGGGGTACTGGTATTCGATGTCATAAGTTGCGTCGGCATAGTGGGCGAGTTCGCTCTTCTCGTGCGCGCGTAGACGGAATCCGTCCTTGCTGTTCGAGAAGCGCTTCCACCAGTTCATGCGCTCGTTGGCCCAGTACTCGTGCCACTCCTTTTGCGTGCCCGGCTCTACGAAATACTCCATCTCCATCTGCTCGAATTCGCAGGTACGGAAGATGAACTTCTCAGTGGTGATTTCGTTGCGGAAGGACTTGCCCTGTTGCGCAATGCCGAAGGGGATTTTTGCGGACATGGTCTGCTGCACGTTCAGGAATTGCACGAACATGGCTTGGGCTGTTTCGGGGCGCAGATAAATCGCGGTCGACCGAACTGCTTCGTCGAGCTTCTCGCGCAGCTCCTTCTTGCTTAAGCTCTTCCCTTGAATCTGATCGACGAAAGCATCGAGTGGATCCACGGGGCCGATTGAGGTACGGAACATCAAATTGAATTGTCGTTCATCGGAAAGATCTGTGCTTGAACAGTTCGGGCAAACATAGCCCTTATCTCCAACTTTCGCCTTGATCTGCTCTCCGCCTTTCTTGCCGCCCTTCGGATACGTGACCTCGGTTCCTGGGGCGAACTTCGGTGCTTTGTCGGCGCGGAAGCGCTCTTTGCAGTTCATGCAATCAACGAGCGGATCGGAGAAGGTCGCCAAATGTCCGCTGGCCTTCCATACATCGGGGTGCATCATGATTGAGGCATCGATGCCAACCACGTCCTCGCGCTCAAGCACCATGCTGCGCCACCACTCCGCCGCGATGTTGCGCTTTAACTCAACGCCGAGAGGGCCGTAGTCGTAGGCACTCTTCAGGCCGCCATAAATTTCACTGCTCTGAAAAATAAAGCCGCGGCGCTTACACAACGAGACTAGCTTGGTGATTAATTCCGAATCGCTCATGAATAGTTTCCCTAGGCCGCTGCGGCCGCTTGGTTTCTTTCGACAACTTGGTACACGGTATTACGCTCGACCGGCTCGCGACCGGCCTGGCGAATCACGTGCTTGATATCCTCGATACTCAAAGCCTGCGGCGAATGAGAGCCTGCCATATGGTAGACCTTCTCTTCGGTGACTGTTCCGTCAAAGTCGTCCGAGCCGAAAAGCTGCGCGGTCTGTGCGGTTTTGATGCCGAGCATGATCCAGTAAGCCTTGATGTGCGGAATATTGTGCAGCATCAGGCGGCTGACGGCGATTGCTCGCAAATCCTCGACGCCGGTGGGGGCGGGGAGTCTCTCCATGCGATTGCCTTCGTTGTGGAATGCCAGTGGAACAAATACTTGGAAGCCTCCGCTTTCGGCTTGCAAATCACGCAGGCGGATCAAATGATCGACGCGTTCCGCGGGGGTTTCTATGGTTCCGTAGAGCATCGTGCAGTTCGTGCGCAGGCCCAAACGATGGGCGGTGCGATGCACTTCGAGCCAGCCTTCAGCATCCACTTTGTCGCGGCAAATTTTCTTGCGAACTCGATCGGCGAAAATTTCGGCGCCGCCACCCGGCAGCGAGCCTAATCCAGCCGCCATGAGCCTGGTCAAAACTTGCTCGTAGGACATGCCGTATTTTTCGCTGAAGTAGTGAATTTCAACGGCGGTGAAGGCTTTGATATGAAGCGCAGGGAATTCCTTGCGAATCATTGCCAGGAGATCTTCGTAATATTCGAAGGTCAGATTTGGATTCAATCCATTGACGATATGCACTTCGGTCATGCCGGGATTGTAGCGTTTACTTATCCACTCGCGAGCCTGGTCTACGCTCATCGTGTAGGCCTGCGGCATTCCCATTTCCAGTCTGGCAAAAGAACAGAATAAGCAATCTGCTTCGCACACGTTGGTCGAATTAAGATGCAAATTCCAATTATAATAGGTGGCGTTCCCATGCAGAGATTCGCGCAATTCATTCGCGATCGATCCAATAGCGAGAAGATCGCGGTGCTCAAAAAGCTTGCAGCCGTCTTCGAATGAGAGAGGAATGCTGCTGCGCGTTTTTTCGCGTATCTGATCTAAGAAACTGTCCATGTGACTACTCCTGACTGGGTCTACTTCGGAAATATTATGAATTGACCTTCTTGAGTTCCTCGATCTTCGCTTTCAATTCCGGGCGCGTATCGCCGAGGTCTGAGGCGCGTTGAAAGGAAATGAGGGAATTCTTCACGTCCCCGAGAGTTTCATAGGCATTCCCGAGCGTGACGTACACTTCGCTGTTAGGCGCAACTTGCAGTGCTCGCTTCGCAGTGCTGATGGATTCCTGAGCCTTCCCGTTGATAAGAAAAAGTGCGCTGAGGTTCTGCAGCAATTGGCCGTTCTTGGGCTCTTCTGCTACCGCCTTCATCAACATTGCTTCCGCATCTTTAGTGCGGCGCGTCAGTGTGTATATCGTTCCTAACTTCGAGGGCACCCCAGGATACTCAGGTTCAAGCTTCAACGCGTGCTCGTAATCTCGCCCCGCTGCGTCCAAATCTTTTAAGGAAAAATACACGTCACCGCGACGCGCGTATAAACCGGCATCTTTCGAGTATTCTTTGATGTACTGATTCAGAAGCGCGATTGCTTCCTTCTGGCGCTTGTTGTTGAGGTAGACGCCGGCGAGATTGAAAACGGCAGTCAGGTTGCGGCTGTCGGCGCTGAGAGACTTTCGGAAAAGTGTCTCGGCCTTGGCAAAGTCATTGCTTTTCACCGCTTGCACGCCCTTCTCGTTCAGCTCAGTGGAGGCGGCGTTGCCAGTCGCTTTGGGGGCGGTCTCCTTCTGAGTCGCTGCAGCAGGGGCTGCCCAGGAATAGTTTGGAACGAGAACTGTAAGAGTTGCTACGAGCGACAAAAACACGCCGCGAAACATTGCGAACCGCATAGAAAATACTCAAATAGATAAGTGACTTGCGACTGCGATAATAGCAATAAACAGCAGCGAAATACCAGCCACTCGCTGACTAAGCCCCCCAGATAAGTGCCCAGATTCCTGCGCGTTTTTTAGGGCGGTTATAACCCTGGAGGAGAGGAGAAGCGTCAGATAGACCGCGCCGAAGCTGCGCGGCAGCTCGTTCATGTAGCTTAGGAAAGCTACGAAAGTAGGTGCGCCCACCAACAGGAACGCCAGTGAGCGCGCATCTGTCTTTGAAAGGCGCGGTAAGGATGCCGTGTTCGGCGCGCTTTCGATGCGTTGCAATTTTTCGAAAGCCAGGGTCATGCAGGCGACCCCCAGAGCCAGCAGTAAGGGCTGCCAAAACAGCAAGCCGGCGGTCAGAATGACGCTCGCAAAGCCGATGCCGGTCAAATAGAGTAAAGATATTAAATCCGCCAGATTGCTGAGGCCTTTTTTAAGAAGCGAAACGCGCAGCCCTCCAAGGCCCACCAAAGCCAGAATTCCGACGAACGTTTCATAGCTCAAATGCAAGCGCATGAGCTGCAAGAAAGCCAGGGTGGCAATAGCTGAAATGACCAAGCCCACGAGGCGGAGACCCTCGCGCTTTGGGCGGCTCTCCTTTTCTGAGAGGGCGCGCGCTTCGATGAGCGAGAAGGCTGTCTGTTTGGCTGCATACCAGCTCAAAAAGAGGAGAAAGAATATGGCGAGCCTGGGCAGAATGTCTGAAAGAATGAGCGCCGGACCCGACAATCCCAGAAATATGGGGCCAAGTAAAAAGGGAATGATTTCCGGGGCAAGATTCAAAAATGTGCCCGGGATGGTTTTCAGACGCATAGCTTCTCGGTATTGTGTCACGATTCTGAGGGTACGGCTATTGGCTTGAATGCGAACAGCATTCATCTGCTATCCTAAAATTTTTAAGGGACAGTAATGTCAGTTCGAGTAATCGGTTCAGAAGTGCGCGAGATGTTCGGTTCGATTGCGCACCGTTATGACCTTACGAATTCCGTGCTGAGCATGGGCATTCATCGCTTTTGGAGAAGGGTGCTGGTTCAACAGTTGCCCACTTCTAAGGATGCACTCGTGCTCGACCTGTGCTCCGGTACGGGAGATCTGGTACCACTCTTGGAGCGGCGCTTCGGCACTACGTTCGCTGGTGACTTTTGTTTCCCTATGATGTCGAGCGGGCGTGCCAAGTTCAGGTCGCAGCGCTTTTCGATTCCCCGATTTGTGCAGAGTGACGCACTACGATTGCCCTTCGCCGACGCAAGCCTAGACATCGTGAGTGTGGCCTTTGGAGTGCGTAACCTCGAAAATTTGGACAAGGGATTGCAGGAGATGCGTCGTGTGCTTAAGCCGGGCGGACATCTTCTGGTGCTGGAGTTCGGCCAGCCGCGAGGGTATTTTTTTGCGCCGCTGTTCCGCTTTTATTCGGCCTTCATCATGCCTCTGATAGGCGGGCTTCTTACGGGAAACCTTCGCGCCTACACCTATCTCCCAAAAACTTCTCGGGAGTTTCCTTGTGCGGAGGCGTTTAGCGCTATTCTGCAGAAGGCTGGATATGAGGACGCCCGGTATCGTTCTCTGACGGGGGGGATTGCTTACGCGTACTGCGCGCGACGCCCTAAATAGAGCCATTTCCATCCAAATCAGACTACAATGAGTGTCCGCTGGAACGGCGTTTGCGGGATGCCGTATTGTTGCTCTGCTTTTGCCTATCTGCTATAGATTACTAGTCTTTGGAGCCCTGTCTTAGTCGGCAGCCGCTCTAAGGTCTGATTGTATGGAATAAACAAACCCGAAGAATTCTTCATTGAGTTTTCTCGCGGTTGCTTCCCTCGAACTTGTAATACTTAGGGAGGCTGGAGATTTCCGGATCATCGTTCGCCGCTTATCAGGCAACGCGGAAATTTTTTGGAACTGAACAAGCGTGGTGGCTTCTCAGTTTTCTTCCGGTAGATCAGATCTAAACCGATTGATTTTGACATAGCTTTTTTTGGACCCAGATATGGGAACCGTTCACGGGCGGTGGGTGATTGCGCTCACCGGCGCCAGTGGCATGCGCTATGCGCTGCGCCTTCTTGATGTTGCTTCGCAACATCTGGCAGAGCTGCATGTAATCATCTCGGAAGCTGCTTTGCGCGTTCTGCGTGAAGAAGAGAATCTCAAGATCTCCTATTCCAACGTCTCAACTGAATTGCTGTTCGGGCGCGAGGCCCGCAATGTTTTCTTCTACAATCCTCGAGATATTGGGGCAAAGGTGGCCTCCGGTTCAGCGCTGCTGGACGGCATGGTTGTCGTGCCCTGCTCGATGGGGACGCTCGCGGCAATTGCCAACGGCATGTCAGAAAATTTGGTGCATCGCGCCGCCGATGTAACAATGAAAGAAGGTCGACGCCTTGTAATCGTGCCTCGTGAAACGCCGCTTTCTGCAATTCATTTGGAAAACATGCTGAAGCTTACGCGCTTCGGCGTCCGCGTTGTTCCCGCCATGCCGGGTTTTTACCATCGTCCGAGAAATCTCGAAGAAGTAATCGATATGATGGTGATGAAGATTCTTGATCAGATGGGTGTGCATATCGATCTCGTGTCGCGCTGGAAGGAAGCACAGCAGGATCCAGCGCCGCAACGAGTTGTGCTTGGATTCAAAAAGTTTAGCGACGAGGAATCGAAGGGATAATTACAATGGGATCCTTAGCTAAGATTGGAATCGCCGCCGGCAGGATTGTCCCGGTCGCGGAGATCCCTGGACATTCTGCGGCCCCGTCTCTGAGCGAGTTCTCTCGGTCCTGCTTAAGCCGTTTCGGTTTTGCGCGGATAGCAGATCGAGTCTGTGACGGCGCTCCGCTCAACGTGCGGGATGTCGAAACTTTGCTTAGCAAAGCCTCGTTGCCGGTGCTCATGAAGCTGGTCGAAATCAAGCGTTGCAGTGAGGGCTATGCCGCGCCGCTACCACTTGTTCTTCTTCCGCTTGCTTCCTGGTCGGCGCGTTATGATAGCACTAAGATTTTGGAGCTTTCCGAGGGATTGTTGCGCGGCATTCGTCACAAGCATTTACGCGTAGTTATTGATGAGCTTGATTACTCGAAGCTTGATGGGGAGCTTTTTTCGGTGCTCCGCGAAATTTCCTCCTGTCGCCCCGGCGTGACTTTGGTTGGACCCTCGGTCGACGATGTAGTCTCCTGGGTAGTTTCAGCAACACAGAACGAGCGCGGGCTGAAGAAATTCGAAGCCTTGCTGCATAGGCTTCGCGACGCCGGGCTCGGCCGTCTCATGCCGACAAGCATGGTCGATGTTTTAAAAACCGTACATGAGGCCGGCTTCCCCGCTAGTTTGGTCACGAACGTGAGTGAATTTTCGAGCCCGCTCGAGCTGGCCAAAGAGCTATTGCGGGTGAACGAAATTGCACAAGGGCAGCCGATTGACGTGTGGGTGCCCGGGTATCAGATTTCTCGCGCTTCGTCCTCTCTGATTTCCCGCTCGGCCCTTAACTTTCAGTTGTTACGCGTGCTGGCGGTTGGTTCGCTTTGTCTCGATGCCGTACCGCATCGTCGTGCCTCGACCCGTTACTTCAGTGTCGATGCCCTGCAATTTGCTCGTTACTGTGGAGCTAATGACTACGGCTTCGGCGCGGTAAATGAATTGACGGCCCGTTCCATGCAACTCGAGAAGCTAGATCGATTGAAGCGGGCAGTTCGTTCGACGGGAATAGGGACTCCCGCCAGCTCTGCAATGCCCTGCTATTTCCCCGAAGCTTGAATTCGGCGCTGCTGGGCCGCCTCGTATGAAAACTTCTGTTCCCAAGGCGCGCTCAAAGAAAATACGAATTGGAAATTGTTCCTACCTGGTAACGCGGCCCTATGAACTGCTGCGTGAGCTCGATTTTGTAACGTATGTCGAAGATTCACCGCGCGAGATCGCGCGACGATTGCACGAGAATGAACTCGACGTAGCTCTTATTCCGGCCTCGGAGTTTGCCGTGCACGGCGGATATGTGGGGCTTGATCACGGACTGGCCTGCGCTGAGAGTGCGGATAATCTATTTCTCTGTGCGCAGGGACCGATTGATCGGCTGGACACCATTTATTTGTACGATGGTTCGAGTTCTTCGGCGGTTTTACTGCGCCTTCTGTTGCGTGAGGAATGGCACATCACTCCGCGGCTCGTGCGCGTGCCCGAGGGGCTGGATTTGAATAAGCTACGCGACAACGAAGGCGTACTCGTCCTGCAGGATGAAATGCCCGCCAATCTGTCTCGTATGGCCGTGGTAGAGGATCTGGTCACGGCTTGGGATCGTTTAACCAATAAGCCGTTTGTGTTCTTGGTTTGGGCAGTGCGCCCCGGGGTGCTGACTTTGAAGCAACATCAGGCCTTGCACGAAATGTTTCGCCGTTGTGTGGCTGCTGGCAAGCCGATCATCGAAAGCGCGGCGGAAGCGAGTGGGTTGCACGGGGGAAGCTGGGAGAATTTTTTATCGGCGCGCTATTCCTTTTATCTCGATGATAATGCGCTGGCCGGGCTCAATTCGTTTTATGAGAAGGCTGCGCACTATCGGCTCTTACCGGATGCGCACTATCAAAGCGCAACTTTCACACTGATGAATCGCCGAACTATTCGTGCCGTCAAGGAGCGCGAGCTAACCGAAGTGCTCGACTCCTTGTTGGCGGGAGGCCGCCTGGGTGTGCGCGATGGCATGCGTTTGGCCGAGTTTGCTTCGTTTACGGATCTCGCTTTGGCGGCAGACTTTGCGCGCAGCAAGCTGGTGCCTGAACGAACGGTGAGTCACGTGTGCATTCTTGAAGATACCAATGTGCGTAATACTCCACAGCTCGAACGCAGTATCGAGTCGGCTTGTGCAAGGGGAGCGCAGCGCATTCTACTCCTGCCTCGCAATGAGGATCTGATTGATGTGGGCTTTTTTGAGAATCTGATTCATTCGCTCCATTCAAAGTTCCCGCTGTGGCTGGAAGCTTTCACGATTCCGCAAATTTTGCGCTTAGCCTGGAACACTCGAAGGCCAGTTCAGGAGGTAGTGTCGCGGCTTGTAACGGCCGGTCTCGATGGGGTTTCGGGATTCGGTGGCGGGATGCTGATCGATCGTTTGCTCAAAAAACGAGGACACAAATTCAGCGCGGAAGAGTATCTTGATGCCATGAAGTGGGTGCATCGCTTCGGGGCCACCTCGTGGTGTTCGCTTTCTCTCAGCCCTCAAGAAGGCTGGGAGGAGCGTCTTATGCATTTGCACAAACTTCGTGTGCTGCAAGATGAGAACCCTGGCTTTCAGTTTTTTCATTTGGAGAGTTCCGCGCAGTGGCCGAAAGACCCTGAGGCGGTCGAGACGCGGCTGCGCGCATTGATGATATCGCGTCTATTCCTGGACAATATCAGTTCAATTCAGGAGCGCGATTTGCAGCCCAGTGAGTTGCCTGGAATTCTTAGCTTGTGCCTCGGCGCCAATGAGATTCGTATTGATGTGGCTGGAGACCAGGCCGCTGCCGAGCAATCCCTGCGCACCTTGAATTTATTGCGCGATTTGGGCATGAATCTGAACGAGTCGGCGCGAAAGGAAGTTGCCGATAATGAGGTTCATTGATGGATCAGAGCAAGCAGAGAGAGCAGGGCTTGGGCCAGCACTTGGTGCTATGGGGGCGCCTCGTTCGCTTCTCGCATACGATTTTTGCCATGCCCTTTGCTCTGAGCATGTTTGTGTACGTGTCGAGCTTTACCCGTGTGCGTGCGCCGCAGCTCCTAGCCATCGTGACCGCCTTGGTGGCGGCGCGAACTGCTGCGATGACCTTCAATCGTATCATTGATCGCGACATCGATGGTTTGAATCCGCGCACTCGAAATAGGGAGATTCCTGCCGGCGTGATCACGGTGCGCAGTGCCTGGGTGTTGTGGGCGTCGTCGTGTGCATTGTTTTTGGCTGCGTCCTGGTTCCTCGGAATGCACTGTTTGGTGTTGGCTCCGCTGGTGCTGGCCGTACTTTGCTATTACTCATGGGCAAAGCGCTTCACGAGTTTGTCTCACGCAATTTTGGGCCTCGCGTTAGCTCTGGCGCCTGGGGGCGTGTGGTATGCATTGACAGGCTCGGTTGCCTGGCTGCCCGTCTGGATGATGCTTGGCGTCCTTTTTTGGGTGGCAGGCTTCGACATTCTCTACTCGTGCCAGGATATTGAATTCGATCGGCAACATGCCTTGTGGTCAGTACCTTCGCGCTATGGAGAGGCTCGGGCCTTTCAAGTTTCCCGCATTTTTCATGCACTTGCTGTTCTTTGCTTGGCCCAATTCGGGGCGGCGGCGCACTTGGCGCCGGTGTTTTGGCTTGGCCTGCTGCTATTTGCACTACTGCTGTTTCAGCAGCATCGTATCGTTGGGCCCGGTAATCTTACCCGGATCGATGCCGCGTTTTTCACACAAAACGGCCTGGCGAGTATCTTGTTTTTTCTCGCAGTGTTGCTTGCTGTGTATAGCTAGAGCGCGAATCGATCTGAGTCTGCGCTTAGTTGTTCAAGAACTGCTCGATTTGAGTACTCGACGAGAAGTTTACGACCCGCTGCGCTGATTGAGTGAATTGGCTCGGCACGAAGAGTCTATAGCTGGAAGCTCGGGTGGCTCCGCTCTTTACTTCAACATGTTCCAGCATTACCGGTATGCCAGCGTTCTCAAGCGCGGCACATGCCTTATTCGCGAGAGGCTGTTCAGATATGCGAGTTAAGAGAATGTAGTGGTCATCGTTCATCGGTCTTTCTCCTTACTTCAGTGCCACACGGCCAGTATACGTAAGAGAACACTTTGCACTAGAGGTAAAAATGCTATGTTACTGTAACGACACGACAAGCTCGTATGCTCTGGCGCAGGATTTCCGGCGCTAAAGCGACGTTTGTCACAGCCGCAAATACTTTTTTTATTGTTCTCATGAGCTTAGACCTTCAGACCATCGCAAAAAGTTTTGCTATCGAGGGTGCTTTGCAATCGATAGCCCCATTCGGCTCCGGCCACATCAACGAAACGTACCGCAGTGTGTGGCAGTCCGACGTCGGTACGCGAGCATTCATTCACCAAAGAATTAATCACAACGTCTTTAAAGATGTTGCGGTGGTAATGAAAAATATCGCGGTGGTGACGAGGCATGTGCGTCAGCGCATCGCGCAGACGGGAACGTCGCGTGACGAGACTCTTACCATTGTTCCCACGCGAGAGGGGAAGGACTACCTCGCCGATCCTGCTTTGGGGTTTTGGAGAACTTATTTGCAGGTGGAGAATTCCGAAAGTTTTGATATCTGTCCTGATGCCGCTCATGCTGAAGAAGCGGCCCGCACCTTTGGCAGATTTTTAGCCTATCTCAGTGACCTTAATCCAGGGATGCTCGGCGAGCCCATCCCGCGCTTCCAGGATACGGGGCTGCGCTATGAGCAGTTGGAAGCTGCCTTGCAGAGTGATTCCGCAATGCGAAAGGAGGCTGTTGCCTCGGAAATTGAGTTCGCGATTAGTCGGCGACCGGTCGGGTTGCTCATTATGGAAGCATTGCGCAAGGGGACTGTTCCGCTGCGGGCGACACACAGTGATCCGAAGGTGAACAACGTACTTTTTAATACGAACACAAAGCGTGGGTTCTGTGTGGTGGACTTGGATACCTGCATGCCGGGGTCGATCCTCTATGATTTTGGTGATCTGGTGCGGAGTACCGCGGTCCCTTCGGCGGAAGATGAAGTGGATCTTTCCAAGGTGCACATGTCGGCGGAATATTACTCATCGCTTACGAAAGGCTTTCTCGAGTCGTTTCGCTCACACATGACGGCACGCGAGATTGAGCTTTTGCCTTTTGCTCCGCGCGTGATTGCGTTGACCTTGGGTATCCGCTTTCTAACTGATTACCTGAACGGGGATGTGTACTTTCGTGTACATCGACCGCAGCAGAATCTTGACCGCTGCCGAGCTCAGTTTCAGATTGTGCGCAGCATGGAGGCGCAGCAGGAGTATATGCAGGCGGCAGTAGCCGGCCTTTTAGCGGCCTAAGGTTCTGGCTTTCTTTAGTCTTTTCCTCGTTTTTACCCTTTCAGAGTGCTTCGTATGGGCTCCTTGAGCCCAGCCTGCGCAAGGGTTGTTATACAGGGACTAAGTGTATAAGATTGCGATGTTTTATAGGTGCCCGCGGTCCCGCAAGCAGACAAGGAATTCATGATTTCATTTAGCTTTAAGCACGTTTGTATCGAGTCGTTCGCTGTTCAATTTCCGACGACTGAGGTCACGTCTGCAGAGGTCGAAGATAAACTTTCCGGACTCTATACGCGCCTCGGCATTCCCTTCGGCACGCTCGAGAAGTTGAGCGGCATCAAAACGCGCTACCTATGGAAGAATGACGTTGCCCCGAGTGATGTCGGCACTGAGGTCGCGAAGCGTGCGTTGGACTCGGTCGGTTTTGCTCGCGAGGAAGTGCGTGCCTTGTTCAACTGCTCCGTGACGCGCGATTATTTCGAACCAGCCACCGCTTGCCTTATCCATCGTAATTTGGGTATGAGCGAAGACGCGCTGGTCATGGACATCACGAATGCCTGCATCGGATTTTCTGACGGCATCATTATGCTCGGAAATTTAATTGAGAGTGGGGTGGTGAAAGCCGGCATCCTCGTTTCCCCGGAAAACACCTCGCGTATCATCGATTCAAGTTTGCGCCATTTGGAGCGTGAGCCGAACATCAATCGAGAAGATCTGATTCGTCTGTTACCGACCTTCACGCTTGGCTGCGGAGCGGTTGCCTATGTGCTTTGCCACGATAGCATCGCGACCAAGAAACATCGCATTGTTGGTGCCGTTACGCGTGCTGCCACGCAGTTCTCAGATCTTTGTGAAGGAAACGGGGATTATTACATGAAGCAGTCGGAAGAAATCGTTCCGATTATGACGACTGAATCCTCGAAGTTGATTAGCGCCGCTTCTAAAGTTGGCGCGCGCGTATGGAAGGATGCCAGCCAGGTGTTCGGTTGGAGCAGTGACGACGTGAAGCATATTTTCTGCCATCAGGTCGGAAAGCAGGTCAATGAGGCTTTCTACAAGGAAATGGGACTGGATGTGCAGAAGGAGTACACCATTTACCGGAAGTACGGGAATCTCGTTTCCGCGGCGATGCCGACCGCTTTGGCTTTGGGATCCGAGGAAAAGAATCTTGCCGCAGGCGACAAGGTGCTTCTGACCGCGTTCGGCAGCGGCCTCAATGCGATCTTCATTGGCGTTGAGTGGTAGTCGTCCTACTGCAGGAAAACATTCGTGTCGCGCTTCTCCCTTGAATCAATGCTCCCGTACCAGTCGCACTTTGCGCAGGTGGGCGGGTTTAAGATGCACTATCTTGATGAGGGTTCAGGCCCGGTCGTTTTGTTGCTGCATGGCAATCCGACCTGGTGCTTCTACTATCGAAACCTGATTCGTGAGCTGCGTCAGTATTTTCGCGTCATCGCTCCGGATCATTTAGGTTGCGGTCTTTCGGACCACCCGAGCGATGCGCATTTTCGTGCGGTCGATCGCATCGGGCACTTGCAGGAACTTATCGCTCAGCTTCGCATCCAGAGGTTTTCCTTGGTCATGCATGATTGGGGCGGCCCGATTGGCACGGGATTGGCGGTTCGGAATATTTCCTCGATCGAGAAGCTCGTCTACCTAAACACCACATTGACTGAGACGGAGAGTTTGCCGCGTGTTATCAAGACCGCTGCGAATCCGCTCGTCGGGCCCTTTCTCACGAAGTATACGAAGCGTTTCCTAAAACTTACGACAGGGGTGGGCGCAGCGACCAAATTACCGAAGGAAGTTCGAGCTGGATACTACTATCCCTATAAGACCTCACAGCGTCGCACCGCGCTGTGGGATTTCGTAGATGATATCCCCTTTGATAGTAATCATCCGAGCTACTCCGAGATGATGAATATGGCCGAAAAGCTGCCTGAGCTTGGACATGTCCCGGTCCAAATCGTGTGGGGCCTGCGTGACATCTGTTTCCACCGCGAAATGCTAAATAAGGTGGCGCATCATTTTCCGCAGGCGCGCATTCGCGAGATTCCCGATGCTTCGCATCTGGTTCTTGAGGATGCCGCCGAGATTTGTTGTGAGACAATTCGATCTTTTCTTCTCGAGCCGACCAAAGTTGAAGCTCCGCCGCGCGAAAAGGCGCCCGACGGGATGGTGCGCCAGCACGTGCTCTATCAAGGATTTCGCACGTTCGTCGAGAGTTCCCCCCACAGCACTGCTGCTATAAATCCCAATTTCTTCCCTGACACCGTTCGCTACACCCAGGTCAACTACAAAGAGCTGGGCAATATGGTGCGGAAATATGAACGAGGGCTGACCGAGCTCGGATTGCGGGTCGGTGATCGCGTTCTGATGTTGGTACAGCCGGGAGTAGAATTCCTCGCGCTGAGCTATGCGGTGATGGGGCGTGGTGCAATTCCGGTTTTTGTCGATCCCGGCATCGGAATGGAAAATCTCTGTAAATGTATTCTAGATGCCGAACCGAATGTCTTCATCGGATCGCCTCGCGCGCACCTGCTGCGGTACCTCAAGCGGCATATTTTTACGAAGCTGCGCTTCAGCGTTTGTGCCAATGAGTGGTTGGCGTTAGGGAAAGCGCATCTAGGGTTTTTGAAGAAATTTTCGGCACTGCCAATGCCGGATGCGCCTGCTCCCGATGTTGCCATGATCGCCTTTACCAGCGGCGCGACCGGCACTCCGAAAGGCGTGCTATTTTCGCAGGAAATGCTGGCCGAGCAGTTGCGGATTTTCCGAGATACGTTTGGCTTGCAAGCCGGCAATCGCGATTTACCTCTCTTGCCTGTGTTTTCCTTATTCAGTCTTGCGCTTGGGGTATGCAGCGTTTTTGCTCCTATCGATACGCGTCGTCCCTTGTCGCTGGAACCTGAGAAAGTGGTGCGAATCATTGATGACTTGGCGATTACCTGTTCGTTCGGTTCGCCAACACTTTGGAATAAGATCGCCGAATATTGCGTGAGAACTCGCACTACCCTTGCTTCCATTCAGCGGATCTTCATGGCGGGGGCGCCGGTTCCGCCTGCCACCCTTCAAAGAGTGCGGGAAGTCATTCCGAATGGAGAGGCCTTTACGCCCTATGGTGCCACCGAGGCACTGCCGGTTACCCTCATTAGCGCCAGCGAGATCATTGCAAGTACTCCTCACGCCGCGGTGAGCGGAGAAATTGGCACCTTGGTCGGAAAGCCCGTGCAAGGCGTCGAAGTGAAGGTGATTGGACGTAGTACGGAAACTATCGGATCGCTCGGTGCTACAAACTCTCTGCCCCCGGACACCATCGGCGAGGTATTGGTCTCGGGTAAGAATGTTTCGCGCTCCTATTTAAATCGCCCTGAGGCTACGCAGCGCTCGAAGATTGCGGATGGGGATCGCCTCTGGCACCGCATGGGAGACTTGGGATATCTCGACGCGGAAGGGAACTTGTATTTTTGCGGTCGACAGGCGCATGTCGTTCAAAGCGCCGATCGAACCTACCTA
>JAFLCA010000065.1 GCA_017302875.1 Deltaproteobacteria bacterium | reverse complement strand
CTCACCACCTCGCAAGGCGCACCAATTGCCGTGCAACAAGCTCTGACCGCAGGTCCCCGTGGTCCGCTTTTGATGCAAGACGTGCAACTTCTCGAGCAAATGCAGCATTTCAACCGTGAGCGTATTCCGGAGCGCGTCGTGCACGCAAAGGGCTCCGGTGCCTATGGCACATTCACCGTGACGCAGGATGTCTCTAGATACACCCGAGCAGCTTTTCTGCAGGGCGTCGGCAAGAAAACGGAAACCTTTCTACGCTTCTCGACTGTTGCGGGTGAGCGTGGGGCGGCAGATGCCGAGCGCGACGTACGCGGATTTGCGGTAAAATTTTACACCGAAGAAGGCAACTGGGATTTGGTAGGCAACAACACCCCCGTATTCTTTGTGCGCGATCCCTACAAGTTCCAGATGTTTATTCATACCCAGAAGCGAAATCCAAAAACAAATCTGCGCGACATGGATATGCAATGGGACTTCTGGTCTCTATGCCCAGAAGCTTTGCACCAAATTACAATTTTGTTTTCTGACCGTGGAATCCCATCATCCTATCGCCATCTGCACGGATTCGGCAGCCACACCTATTCTCTCATGAACGCTACAGGGGAGCGCGTGTGGTGCAAATTCCACTTTAAGTGCAAACAGGGCATACGGAACCTGACGGACAGCGAAGCTGCTCAAGCTATCGGCAGCGACCGCGAGACGCACCAAAAGGATCTCTTTGAGGCAATCGAAAGGAAAGAATATCCGCAATGGCGCGTTTGCATTCAGGTGATGACCCAGGCACAGGCGGACAGCTTTCAATGGAACCCTTTCGATCTAACTAAAGTGTGGCCGCACAAAGAGTTCCCGCTGATTGAACTGGGAATCTTGGAGTTGAATCGCAATCCCGAGAACTACTTCGCGGAAGTGGAACAGGCGGCGTTCAAACCGAGCGCTTTCGTCCCAGGGATCGGGCCAAGTCCGGACCGCATGTTGCAGGCGCGGCTTATGAGCTATGCCGATACGCACTTGCATCGCCTCGGAGTGAACCATGCTCAAATTCCCGTCAACAAGCCGCGCTGCCCCGTCATGCATTACATGCGCGACGGCGCCCTCACCGATGGCTCAGCCGGCGCAGCGCCGAACTATTGGCCTAATAGTCAACCGGGTACTCCACTTCCAGATGCAGGGTACGCCGATCCGCAATGGAACTTGGGCCAAGCCATCGTGGATCGCTACGACACAACGCTCGACCAGGACGACTACTCACAAGTAGCGAACTTGTATCGACTATTTGATGAAGCGCATCGCGAGCGATTGACCTCGAGAATCGCCGGTGGGCTTGGGCAAGCACGCCTCGAAGTGCAAAAGCGCATGCTCTGCCACTTTTTCCGAGTAGATCCCGATTACGGCACGCGTTTGGCGAAGAAACTCAAGATCGATGTCCCCTAATCTGCCTCGTTGAACAACTGAGCTAAGCGGTGGTAATACTGAGCAAGCCGATGCGGGAGTAAGCACCCCGCATCGGCGCTCAGCACATTGCTTTTACAGTCGCAGCAGACTGCAATTGACTCTTAGCGATCACCGGCAGCTCATTTTGAAAATTCTTTGCAGCACTCCGGACACGCGGGCAAGCGAATTATCGCTGCGCACGGGCCTGCCGATCACTTCAAGTATTGCCCCCAATGAGTTGGTTCTCGTTTACGAACAGACTGGTCTGGAATTGCGGAACAGCGAGGACAAGCCTGGCACGGGGGTAAAAGTCGAGACTAAGTGGCTTCGCCATGCCATGAAACGTGGGCTGGAGCACCTGCGGGGAGATCCATTAGCGCGCGCGTTGAATGCTGGTAATGCGAAACTAACAGTCATCGATGCAACGGCGGGTTTAGGCGGAGATAGTCTTTTGTTCGCCGCTCTTGGGCACCAGGTCACTGCAATCGAAAGAAATATAGCAGTGTGGGCCCTTCTCGACGACGGCTTGCAAATGTTACGAAGCGACCCGGAACTAAGCGAGATTGCCGCGCGCATTACCCTGCACCTGGCTGATGCACGCGACTATATAACTCAGAATAAGACTTCCCCCGACGTTATCTATATTGATCCCATGTTTCCGCCAAAGCGTCGCGCTTCGGCATTACCGCCACTTGAATTGCAACGTCTGCGCAGTGTGGTTGGGGAGGATCTCGATGCGGCTGGGCTTTTAGAGGTGGCACGCGCTCACGCTACGCATCGCGTTGTAGTGAAACGTCCGAATGACGGCAAACCCTTAGCCGATGGAGTTTTGGGAAGCCATCAGGGGAAAACCGTGCATTACGATATCTATCGCAAGGGCTAGACGGCTCGACTATTCGGCTTTACCAGAAGCCGGACGCTGCAGAAGTTTAAGTTTGGCCTCCGCACCCGAGAGCTGCTTCCTTAAATGCTCGATCAATAACACGCCCTTTTCATAAGAAAGAATCGATTTATCGAGCGCGAGCGTGCCCGACTCTACCTTCTCAACCAGCTCATCGAGAATTTTGAGGCCATCTTCAAATGAAAGCTCTGAAAGCTTCGACGAAATGTCCTCATCAGCCAAAATATCTTTAAGGGTCATCGTTTTCGTTACCATTAACTCACCGTTGGTTTAATTTTTGCGTTACGGTGACGCGCGCGCCACCTTCTGCAAATGTAATCTTAAGACTTTCTTGCTCCGCGACGTCACGCACCGAACGCACGACGCCGACCGCTCCTTCGACAATCGAAAATCCTCGCTGCAATACTTTCTGTGGACTGACCGCTTCCAGTTTGGAGCTGAGACGATCCAACTCCGAAACCCGCGCGCGCTGTGCGGAGACTAAAGCAACCTGTATCTTTCGCTCCGCAGCTTGAAGCCTCTCCCCAGCAAGCGTAATTCGCTGCAGCGGGAATGCCCGCCGCAGATCCCCCGCTGCCCCGTCAAGCAACGCGGCTCGCTTGGCAAGTTCTCGCAACGCTGCAGCTTGCAGTTTCTGTGAAAGAAGATCCAGGCGACCGTGGAGACCGCGAATAACCTCTCCCGGCTCAATCGAGCGCAGCTTAGCTTCTGCTGCTTGCAAACGCAGCCTGCCTTCCTCAACAATCGAAGCAATGCGGTTTTCGAGGCGCAATGAAAGCTCGTCGACATTCTGCATCAAGGGATGCAGCCAGCGATCACTATCCGCGAGTCGGCGCTCCAAATCCGCGATGCGCTGCATTAGTTCTTTACGGTGCGGCACTACCATTTCTGAAGCAGCAGTGGGTGTCGGCGCTCTTAGATCTGCCACCAAGTCCGAAAGAGAAATATCGACTTCATGGCCGACACCCGATACGACAGGTGTTTCCGAGGCAAAAATAGCCTTCACCACCACTTCTTCGTTAAAAGCCCACAGATCCTCAAGTGATCCGCCGCCGCGCGCCACGATAATTACATCAACGAGCTTCGACTTATCGAGCTGCGCAATACCGGCGGCAATTTCTTGTGCAGCCCCCTCGCCCTGCACTTTTACATCGACGAGATACACCTGAAGTGAAGGCATGCGCTCACGAAAACGCACCATGATATCGTGGATAACTGCGCCGGTTTTCGAGGTAACGACACCAACGGCTCGCGGAAGAAACGGCAGCTTTCGTTTGCGATGCTCCGCAAAGAATCCCTCTTTCTCCAACTTAGCCTTTAACTCCAAGAACTTTTTGCGCAGCGCGCCTTCCCCCGAAGGAAACATGCGGTGCACGACGATCTGCAAACGACCATTGCCGCGATATACATTGGGCCGTCCATGACATTGGACGGACAAACCCGCCTGAACGGGAAAATCCAAAGTTTGAGAAACGCCAGCCCACATCACGGCCGAGAGTTTGCTGGTGCTATCCTTGACGGTAAAATAGAGATGTCCACTGCTAGCACGCGTGACTTCTGAGATTTCCCCTTCAAAGAAAATCTCAGGAAAGCTTTTCTCAAGCACCTGATTGAGGAGCGCCGCCAGCTCAGAAACGCTAAGGTAGTTTAATTCTCGAGTGGAGGCGGCGGGGCGATTTTGCATTCAATTCTCGTAGCTGATAACGGCGGCCAAGGGAAGCTTCCCGCAGATGCCTGATTTACTTGAAGATAGCCGTGGTCTTTTTATGTATGTTACCGATTTAACTAAATAAACATAACATAGACAGAAGCTGCAGCGCATAGAAACTCTTACACATGAAGCCATACAAAAACAGCTCCTCTAGCGAAGCCTCCTCTGCGGCGAAGGCTCTGAGCACAGCCGTATCCAAGTTCACCGAGAATCGCAGGCTCCCCGTCCGGACTGCCGGTCGATCCGCGTTACAGTACTTTGACGATGCAGCTCTGATTTGGAAAATTCTATTAGTCAGCCTACCGATCGATCTCCTCATCGTAAGTCTGCAAGTTGATTTTACGCTGACTCCTCGTTTCTTGGAATTTCTTAATCTCGCCTCACTCTCGGCGCTGCTGCTGTCTGCGGTTTTCTTGTTTCGAGAGTCACTGCTCGGGAACTTGGATAAGCTACAGAGCTTTCAACTGCGTGCCATGCGATTCAGCACGCAACACTCAAGAGCCATTCTGACTGGAATTGTTCTGCTAACGGCGAGTGAAATCGTAATACACTTCGGCGGGTTTGGGCTGATTGCTATTATACCCGGCAGCATACTTCTTATACGTGCCGCACAAGCAATGCAAAGAACCCTCAAGGAACAACAAGCAAAATTTTCCGAATACGAGCGCGATCAGGTAATTCTAATGGAAGCGCTCAACAGACGTCTCTTCATTGTATCGCTATTCCCTATCATCAGCGCGCGAGTAGGCTCAGCGTGTGCGGCAGTGGCGATTCTTTCGACCTCCCACAGCATTGTTGATTGGCTCCCCTATGGTGTGGCGGCCTTGGTGCTCCTGAGCACTTTCTGTCCGCAGGTAGAAGATTTTATAACGCGCTGCCCGAAGTGCTCGCGCTGGACTTCGCGCGCATTGAAATCGAAAGGCATTTGCCCCGTCTGCACACGAGAGGAGTTTCAGATTAGGGAGGCGAAAGAAAAAACAATCGAAAAGAAAGAGCTCGCGCAGAAAGCTCACGCCGAGCGGTTAAAGGCCTTAACCCAATTTTTAACGCGACTCATGACGTCAGTTAGCAAAGGCAAAGAATCCTCAACCCCGTCGACATCAAGCACTACTGCTTTATCGAAATCATAAGAGATCGCCAGAGGACTTTCCGCGAAATTCTTTCCGCGTACGAGCAGCGGCTGATGTACTACATGCACGAGCTTGCCCTGCTCAGTGAAAAGCATGGCTTTCAACGTATATACGCCGGGCTGCGGCAAGGAATCCTTTCCGCTGGGGCTTAGGCTATTCTGCAAATCGAGATGGAACTGGAACCAGGCATTTCGATAGCGGCACGGGAATGCATTCTCGGTGAAATCGAGGCTCAAGACCGAGCCTGGTAAAAGATCGACATCCTGACCGCGATGCTGCTTAACGGCGTGACCTTGCGGATCCAGAATCTCGTGATAGACGCTGAATCGGCATGCTTCGGAATCGTCGAGCCGCACGTTCACGGACATATCAGTGGCAATGGTGAGGGAACCGACGATGGGACGCGTTTCAAGGCGTACGATTCGAGCTCCGGCTGACCCGGCAAACGCCGCCACCTGCGAAGATCCCGACACTTCCTGCTGCCGTAGGACAAACGGCCGGGTGCGATTAAAAATAAGCCGATCATCAAGCGTGTAGACCTGTGCTCGCGCCAGCAACTTCACGCCTTCAGGCGGCAGCAAAAGGTAGGAAGCAATCTCGTGTGCGCTAAACTGTGCGCTGATCGAATGGCGCGCCGGCATTTGAAAACCGCCGCAGCAAAGCGTATGACGCTGCGGACGTAGCCGTAGTTTCGTGCTCGGTGTCGTTAAGGGATCTTGTTCGATGCTCAACACGACGCGACAAACTTTCGAGCGCCACTCGGAAGCATGCAAGGTAAGGCCCAAGGTGATTACTGAAGTTCCGTTAAAACGAGACTCCGGCTCGATAGAGAAGGCACCGATTTGCAGATCGCTCATCGGATCAGGCGACTCCATTAAGGCATCTTGTTCATGCAACGGCGCCTGCGGTGCGATTGATTCGGGCTGAATCTCAAGAGAGAAGCGTTCAAACGTTCCACAAAGGACACGTCGTGTCGCGTCGACGAGGGTGAGCTGACATAGCAAGTCGTGCGAACCGGCATCGAGCGACAAGGCTGCCAAAGGAATTTCAATGGCTCGCTCATACACTCGCCACAGATCACTCATGATCATAAGCTCACTGCGGAACAAGAAGCTTCCGTCCGGCTCCATCATGGCGGCTAATCCGCTTTCCACGAGTTCGCCTTGCAAGTTCATGAAACGACACTCAAGGCTGAGCGCTTCACCGCGATGCCCGGCTAAATCGATATTCGAAAGTATCGTAAGAACTTCGCGGCTTTCGTCTCGGAATCCGCGCTGAATCTTCACTCGAGAGATACTGTCCCCGCTCGATACGTTCGAAGGCCACAGCCCCACTGACTGCGGCGACGGGATGGGAATAATTTCCTCGGTAGCAGGAATGGAGACCAGTTCCGACTGAGAATCTGACAAAAGACAGCGCCCACGCGAATCGAAGAGGCCAACTTCAATAACTACGTCTTGGCGACCAGCCGGAAGATCCAAAGCAGCGTAAGGTAAAAAGCAACGCACCGTGTCAAAGATGCTTCTTTGACCGGGTGGAGAAATGGGAACGATACTGCTGACGCGCAGTTCCTCTTGAGAAGTTCCGACTGGCACAACCGCGCGAACGAGGGTTTCCGTGTCATCAATCCAATGCTCCCACCCGTCACGGGCGAAAACATATTCGCCAAAGGATCGAACGAATACTTTCAGCCAAAGCTCTTCATTGCGATGCCCGACAAGACCCAGTCCGCAGGAGACTTCGAATCCATCCACGCCAGCATGCGAGCGATCATGAAATACTTGCAATCCAAAAATGGCGTCGTCGGCGCTTTTTTGTTCGCGCAGCATAGCTAAGCTGAACTTTCGCCGTTCGTACCAGGAAACTATTTGCTCCAACTCAGCCGCAACAACATCGCGCTCCATATCGGGAATGGAATTGTGCGAAGTATGCAGGATAGCGCAGGCGCGATTATGCAAGTCGACGAACAGTTTTTGCATAACCGGCTCTCCCCACAAGCGATGGAAGAGCGTCTCAACGGCATCGTCATGGGTAGTCGGATCGGAATCCTCGCGGATGATCTGTCGCAATATGGTGAGAACTTCGCGGCCTAATTGCTTAGAGGAAAGTTCGGCCTTAGCGAGCTGATCGATGCGCTCGCGGACGGATGCCATGAAGTTCTCGAAGCGCGCTGCCTCCGTGGTCGGGCCAGATACACTGCGAGTACCGAGTAGGCGCTCGGGCCCCCGTAGCTGCAACACTGGCGCTTTTCGTTCTTCGGCAGAGTCCATATTTTTGCTAAAAACACCTAGGAATAACTAGCATATAGACAAATATCGCACTACTCAAAGGGGCTATTCGAGACAGCCGTCCCCAAATCGGGAAGTTCCGCCTAGACCATCAAGATCGTTTGGGTTCTGTAGAGTATTGGCACGCCGACTGCAATTAGGCATTAGCAGTATCTGTAAGGTTGAGCGCAGTTTCTTGGGGGAATCGATGAAATCCCGACGTCTCGTAAAGAACGAGTTGGTGCTTCGCAATGAAGCGCAATGGTACGTGCGCCTGCTTCGCAAAGATTTAGAAGAGCTGCGCCGGGAGCACGTCCACCTGCGCGCCAAGAGCAAAGAGCGCGGGCTAACCGACTGGGAGACTCAAAGAATCATTGAAATCTCCCGTGAGATCATTAGCTTGCTGACCCGCTTCAAGGACCTTCCGGCTCAGCCGTCCGCATAAGCCCTTGCATCAATTCAATTCGTTTCCAGCCCCGGCCCCGACATTGATATTCCCGCGATTGTATTCTATAACCCCTTATCGCAACTGAATTTTTTGGGGAATGTCCGCGCTATGGCCGTTGAAGTCAAAATGCCGCAACTGAGCGACACGATGAACGCAGGAAAAATTCTGCGTTGGACCAAAAATGCCGGCGATGTCATCAAGCGCGGCGACATACTTGCTGAAGTTGAAACCGAAAAAGCCAATCTTGAAATCGAGAGCTTCCACGAGGGAACTTTACTAAAGATCCTCACTCCGGCCTTAGGCACCGCGCCGGTTGGTTCAGCCATTGCGATCATTGGTCAGCCAGGAGAAGAGGTTTCCGCAGCGTCGACAAACGTTGCTAAGCCAGCCGCTGCAGCAGCACCGGCACAAGCTCAAAGCGTAGTTGCGAGCGCCAGCCCCGTTGTTGCGGCAGCTCCTCAATCCCCGCCACCGGCTCAAGCACTCTCAGTCGTTCCTGGAAACGGTCGCATTAAAGCTTCGCCCTTGGCCCGTAAGATTGCGCAAAGCCGCAACATCGATTTAGCACAGGTGTCTGGCACGGGCCCCAATGGCAGAATTGTTCGAAAAGATATCGAGCAAGCTGGCAGCTCCGTGGCACAAGCTCCAAGGCATGAGGCGCCGAGCACTTCTCCAGCGACAAACGCAGCTATGCCGACCGCCCGCGCTGCGAGCGGCACACCAGGCAGTGGCAAGTTGACCCCATTCTCGAAAATGCGCGAAACGATCGCCCGACGCATGCAGGAAAGCGTCTCCCAGTCTCCGCATTTCTACGTGACGACCTCTATAAACATGGGCGAAGTGACCAAGCTTCGCGAAATATTAAAGCTACGTCCCGAGTTCAAGGGCATCAGCATCAACCACTTCATCATTAAGGCGGCTGCATACGCTTTGAGTCACGAGCCACGGGTCAACCGCGCCGTACGCGATAACCAAGTCTATGAGCCGGATCAAATTAATATCGGTATCATCACGGCTATCGAAGACGGTTTGCTGATTCCGGTGGTGAAAGACGCTAATCTCTTGTCGCTGAAAGACATTGTATTCGAGGCTCGAGCGGCGGTTGAGCGCGCACGCGCCGGACGGCCCTCTTCCACTGATTTACTGGGTGGAACTTTCAGTATTTCCAATATGGGAATGTTCGACGTCGAAAACTTTACCGCCATTATCAATCCAGGACAGGGTGCCGTGCTGGCAGTGAGCTCGGTACAAGACGAGCCGATGGTGGTGAACGGACAAGTCGTTCCCGGCAAACGCATGAAGGCGACATTATCGGTCGACCATCGCGTTATCGACGGCGTCATGGCTGGAACATTCCAAAAGCATTTCAAAGAAGCGCTGGAGACCCCGGCCCTACTTATGTTGTGAGCTGAAGTATGAGCATTGAATTACCACGCGGCACGCAGACTATCGTAAAACCATCCTGGCTTAAGGTGCGCGCGCCGGGCTCCGAGAAATATCTCGAGACTCGCGACATCGTGAAGACACTTAAGCTGCACACCGTTTGTGAAGAAGCGCGCTGTCCAAATATCGGAGAGTGTTGGTCGCATCATACCGCCACATTCATGATCATGGGCGACCTTTGCACACGCCGCTGCCACTTCTGCTCCGTAAAGAAGGGAACGTCCGACACGTTGCAGCCCCTCGATCCGCTCGAGCCGGAGCGCGTCGGGATCGCCGTAAAAGAGCTCAAGCTTCGTCACGCAGTTATCACCTCGGTAGACCGCGACGATTCCTCGGACAACGGGGCCACGCATTTTGCAAAGACTGTTCGCGCGGTTCGTAAACACGCACCGGAATGCAAAATCGAACTGCTTATCCCCGACTTGCAGGGTTCGCAGCGCGACCTTGAAATCATCGTAAAGAGCGGCATCGATGTACTGAACCACAACGTCGAGACAGTCCCGCGTATGTACAAGAAAGTTCGTCCGGGCGCGGGCTATATCCGATCGCTCACCATTCTGCGTTGGGCGAAGGAATTCGATCCTCGCATCTTAACCAAGTCCGGCATCATGGTCGGCCTTGGCGAAGAAAAAGAGGAAGTGCTGGCCTTGATGGACGACATGCGCGCAGCCAACATCGACATCATGACCATTGGTCAGTACTTGCGACCATCCGAGCGACAACTGCCGGTCAAGGCGTATGTCACTCCGGAAGAGTTCAAAGAGTACGAGATTGAAGGCCTCAAGCGCGGATTCAAGTTCGTCGAGTCAGGACCGCTCGTCCGTAGCTCGTACCACGCATGGAAACACACCGTTGAAACTCCGATGTCTGAACCGAATCAATGAGCAAAAACGCCGTCATCGTCATCGATTTGCAGAGGGATTACTATCCAGGCGGAGCCTTTCCCCTCTCAGGCATTGAACTTGCGACGCAGCGAACAGCCGAGGTCTTGCAGTCTGCTCGTCGCAATAATTCCCCCATTTGGCACGTTCGGCATATCGAGCTTGATCCAGCGGCGACTTTTTTTAAGGCCGATAGTCCCGGCATCGATATTCACGACAACGTCAAACCTCTCCAACGCGAGACACTCATAACGAAACATTTCCCCAATTGCTTTCGGGATACTCCGCTCGAGCAACAGTTGCGCGACAACGGCATTACCACGCTGGTCTTCTGCGGAGCGATGAGCAATATGTGCATTGATGCCAGCGTGCGCGCGGCATTTGATCTTGGATTTGAGTGTATTGTGATCCACGACGCTTGCGCCGCATCCGACATGGAGTTCAACGGCACCGCCCTTGATGCTCAGCAGGTTCATACAGCATTCATGGGGGCATTAGCCTCAGCCTATGCTCAGGTGACGGACTCTGCTTCGTTTATAAGTTGAGATTCGAGCTTGAGATTACTGCGCACGGCTGCGTTTGATCAGATTCTCAACGCGTTTCAATAAAATTTTTCGTTGGACGGTTTTTTCGCAATAGTCGTCTGCGCCTAAGTCGAGCAATGCGTATTCCTTATCTCCATCCGTAACGACTGTTAGAATAAGCACCGGTATCTTGCGATAGGTCGGGTCAGCCTTGAGCTTGGAAACAAGCTCGGTGCCGTCCATCTTCGGCATCATCAGATCGGAAATGATAAGATCCGGGGTGTTCGACTTGAGGTAATCCAGCGCTTCGATTCCATTCGTTGCCGACAACACCTCGTAGTTTGAAGCTTTAAACACCATATCAAGGATGGCGCGCTGATCGGGATCGTCTTCGACGACGAGCACCATAGGCTTGCCTCGCTGCTTCCCTGTTGGCCCAAGTGAAAACAGCGGCGCGTTGCCTTCAGCGTCGGTGGCCAGCGCGGCCGTCGAGCTCTGAGAGCCGCTCGCTGCGGAACGTCCGATTAGAGAATTGTAAGCAGCCGGTAATACTTTAGTAGCCTCAGCCAGTGCTTCCAAGGTTACCGTACCCGCCTGCACCTTTCCTAACCCGTCCTCAAACAAAGATCTGGTACCGGCGGGATATGCGACCTTCAATAGCGCTTCCTGGTCTGCGCCCGTGGTCAGCAGCGTTCTCATGTCCGCATCAACACAGGCTATGCTCTGAACGCCTATGTATCCAAGCTGACCGCGATGTCCGCAGCTCTCACAGCCCCTTCCTACGAGATAGCTATCCCAAGAGGAGGGCACGAGCATCGGAGGCAACAGCGCCACCATCTTCTTGTCGACGGTGGCTTTGCGAGCACAGGCCGGACAAGTCTTTCGCACGAAGCCCTGACAAATTGCGCCCAATACATTGCTGGCGCGAACATCGACACCAAACTCTTTCAATTTCAAAAGCGCATCTGTTGCATCCTCCGCCCTCGCGGAGACCAAGAACACCTCAGTCCTCGAAAGCGCGGGGATATCAGGACGAATGGCGCTCTCGGCAACGTCGCCGCCGTAATTCCAACTAGTCAGTGAGAGCAGCGCCGCTCGATTCTTGAGCAGCTGTTCGGTATCTGATGAGGCAACTACGATAACTCCGTTCTCGGCTCCCAGAAATTTGTCAAAGAGAAGTCGTGTGGCCCCAGTCATGCCTAGACGCTCCAAAGCCCGCGCGCGCGGCATGGTCTTCAACCCGGAAAGCGCTAAGGAATGTTTCCCGGCTGCGCCTTTCGTATTCTTTACTTCCAGAAAACAGATCTCATCGCTCACTTTAACGCAGGAGGTAAAATCGAACTCCTCGTGCTCGCGATCGATGATCCAAGTATCCGGTCTAGCCTCATCACCTAGCACAACGAAGCGATCGGCGAGCCAATGGCAGATCGGAGTATACCAAGAGGCCTTAATGCTGATGGACTTCAGCTCGTTCTTGTCGTGCCGCATGCTGACCGACATACCGTCTTTCGTATAAGAGAACAGAATCGAGTCGGCTTGTAAGTGCAGGGCTTCCCCCAGCAGTTTCGAGAAGAATCGCGATAGTCGCGCAGACTCTTCTAGACGCTGGGCAAGCAGCGCTGTGCCGGGTGCAGCACGGCTGCCAGATTTGGTGGACATTTCTTCGCTGCTCATGCCTTTCGCTCAGAGAAAACCTTAGCTTAGCTATCGTCACGGCGGGTATTACGCTTGACCCAAGCTACGAGCATAAATAGGGCGAATTTGGCGAACGTCGTTCTGTTTGCTACTGTCGAATTTCAGGAAAAAGGCTATATATGTAAGGAAACGCTCGATAATCTTATCCTTAACCTTGCCGAGCCTGGCGCCTTTAAAAACTATGCAGAGATAAGGTCACGCGACAGTCCTCCAAGAATTCGTTCGTATGAAGAAATCAGGTTTTGCTAAGGCATCATTAGGACTGGTCGTGGGCGTCGCCCTCGGTCTGGCCATCCTGGCCTTAAAAGCCTACATCGCTGAGCAAGTCATCGAGCTCCTCGAGGATGAGGTAGTAGCTTCCTGTGAAGGCTGCCACTTCGTTGTCGATTCAGTCAGTTTGTCTTTCCTTGGACTGAGCGCCACCGCGACGCGTCCGCGCCTGATCGAGAATGGGAAGACGAAACTGGAATTTAAACGCATCGATGCAAAAGTCGGACTGGGGAAACTTAGCGAACACAAAGTTATTCTATCTGAAATCGATCTGCACGGCGGCGTCGCCTACGGGGTCGGTCCTGACAGCGCAACGTTCAAGTTCATCGATCACCTTACTGAACCCGTTCCGCCTGAACGAGATCGCCCCGGTCGCTGGAAGGCCGTGCTCGACAGACTACGAGTCTTCAACTCTCGCTTAATAGAACCTTTTACTCGATCAGACTTGGTCGGAGAGGGAGTTACCTTGGAAGTGCAGCGAGACGAACGGGATAACTTCACTCTATTGCCGCAGATTGCTGAGTTAAAAGTCGTATCAAAAACGGATCCGAAAGATACTCCCTTCAAACTCGGGCGGCTGTCAGGTGAATTATACCTCGGCGATGATAAAGCTGACTTCAAAGAGATAAAGCTAGCGCTCGCGAGAGCGCTCATTCAGGGCTCTGCTTTGTCTCACTCCCGCGAGGACAATCGACTAGAGGGACAACTCGCGTTCAATATAGACGCGGCTTCCTACGAACTTCCCAAGTGGTTGCGCTTCAATGTCAAAGGTGAGGCTGAATTATCCGGTAGCTTGGGACGGCCTGACATCAACGGCAGTTTACAGGCGGCGGAAGCCCCTCTCGAATTTGTAACAGGGGGTCAGCCTCGCGCTACATTCGAAGACGTGAACGGGGATTTCAGCGTACACGTGCGGAAAGGAACTAGCGAAGCTTCGTTACAGCGATTGCAAGCACAGTCTGCGAACGGCACGCTTAAGTTAACGAGCCCCTTCGGAATTCGTGACGACAATGTGTTTGGACGCTTCAGCTTTCAACTTGACTCTTTGGAATTCGAGGATGCGACCTTCTACAACGTTCGCGGCGAAGTCAGCATGAGCGAGAAGGACTACGACATCAAAGTTAGCTCAACAGCGAAAGCAGCCGCCGTGGTTTCACATGGCTTCACTTTTAAGGACGTGAATGTCGGCCTGAATCTGCAAGGAGAGGATCTTGATATCGACTTCTCCCACCAGAGCTCCGATCTTGGAAATTTCTCGGCGCACGGAAAGATCAGGATGGATGAAGAGCCCATGCGCGCGACCATCGTTGAATTCCAATACAGCGATTTCGCGCTCTTTCAACCTGATTGGCCTTCCACCGTTACGACTTCAGTTTTAGAAAGCCTGCGCTTCACCGGGGCCGGTACGCTTAAGGGTCCGCTAACTGTTTCGGCAATAGAAGCCTCAACGGGCTTCACGCTCTCGTCGACCTCTCTCAAATCCAGCTCCACCTTCCAGGGGAAAGCAGAGCTTCGCTCCGGCATTCTCAAGGTGCCGATAGCCGATCAAGGCAAAGCTCTTTCGCTCAATCTAACATTTCCTTTAGTCGGAAATGAGAAAAGCAGATTAACGCTGACAGCGAACAACCTACGCCCCGAAGACCTATTTCCACAGCTGGAATGTCTCGATATATCGGGGGCCGCAGACTACAGCTTTGATCCGGACTTCCCTTGGGCGGGCAGCGGTGAGTTTAAAGTCGCGGGTCTACAATTCGGCTGTGCTCCCTATACCGTTTCATTGGAGGGCACACACGTTCTTAAAGTAAATTCCGGTAATGTCGTACTCTCCGCAGCAAGTTTTCGCGGTCTCGATTCCTCCATTCTCATGCAGGGCGATATTTCGGTAGCTCGCGGATTCAATCTAAACGCCCAAGGCCGACTCGAGTTAAATTCGCTGGTAGGACTGCTTCCGGCCTTCGATGATCTAAGCGGCCACATCGTCGCTTCCCTTGATCTCAAAGGGCCCGTTGAATCTCCTTCGCTTACCGGGAAAGCCAGTCTTCGCAAAGCCGAGTTTTCCATGGAGGCTGCCAATATCAGCGCAAGCGATATCAATGGAGATATCAGCATCCGCGGCAGCACCGTGCAGGTGGAAAACTTGCAAGGCAACATCAACGGTGGCACCGCACAACTGCGCGGAACTCTTCTCCCGCTTACCCCCGAAAAGTCAGCGCTGTCACTGAGCGCTGCCGGAATTTCGATCGACCCATTTCCCAATACCACCCTACAGCTCGGTGGAAATTTGGAAATGAAGGAACTCTCCGGTGGTGTTCCCTCCATTGAAGGCAAAGTACTCGTTGAAGGTGGCGAATTCCAAAAGAATCTTGAAGTTGCTAACCTCATTCGCGCTTTCTCTGATTACGTCTTCGCGCGGTCGCCGCAGGTCCAGCAGACCCGCACGCTTCCCCGCGTCGACCTTAACATCGCGGTCACTGCAAGCCGAAATCTGTTCATGTACACCAACTGGGCGGGCGCCGAGTTCAGAGGAGATTTGGCTATTACCGGCGACTTAGCCTCGCCCGCCATCAACGGGGCGGTGGAAACGATTTCCGGATGGTTTGGAATCCGCGATCGACGCTTCGAGATTACCTCCGGCACTCTGACATTCAAAGCCGGAGCGCCCGCTCCGAGCCTCGAGATCATTGGTGAGACGTATGTGCCATCCTACACGGGCGATACCATTCTAATCATCGCCGAGGCCCGCGGCGCGCTGACGAACCCGAAAATTACCTTCAGCTCAGATCGCGGCCTGAGTGAGCGGGAGATTCTGAACTTGCTCGCGATTGGCTCGAATCGAGGCGGACAGACTCTCGCCAATACCGCGGCTCGCGACCTGAACATGCAGAACGACGTACTCTTCGATGAGTCATCCATTCTCAGCATTCCGCGTTTCTTTTCCAGTTTGACGAAGATTAATTCTCTCTCCATCCAACCTACCTACAATGTGCAAACAGGATTGATCGAGCCGGCCATCGTAGCAGAGAAATATCTTTCAGATTATCTGACTTTGGTTGGCGAAAGCACCTTCAGCGGACCTACCACCGAATCGCGTCTGAAATTGCTCTACGATCTAACTCCTTACATCAAACTGGCAGGAATCGCGGAATCCACCAGCACCCGCGAAAAGAGCGCATTGGGCACCGATATCACCTTCACCGTGCTGGCAAAGCAGCAGGAGTTCATAAAAATTACACTGCATGGCAACAAGCGCCTTGACCAGCTCAAGATACTGAAAGGAATTCGCCTCAATCCAACCTCGCGCGTGACCGAAATCGACGTGCCGCGCCTTGCCGAAGCAATGCGCGAATACTACCACGCGCAAGGTTTCCTCGAAGCTCACGTAAGCGCCACCTGTGAGGATAAAGAGCGTTATTGCCGCGCCATCGTCTTTGATATCCAGGAGGGAAAACTATACCACCTGCGCAAAGTCATCCTTGAGGGCGACGAGGTTGCCTCGAAAGTGGATACCGAGCCAACGCTGCGAGTCACTCGCCGTATGGAGGCAACGGAGGAAAATCTCGTACGCAAGCGTGACGGATTAACGAAGCGCCTGCGCGGAGAAGGCTATATATCAGCGCGCATCACCGGCAAATATCAGTTCGAGCCTGGCAGTGGGAATGCCAGCCTACTGCTCGATGTCAAAGCTGGGAAACCGGTCAGTTTCATATTCTCAGGCAACAGCAAGTTTAGCGCCGAGGAGTTTCTGGATACCATTAACCTCTTCAACCGCAAGCAACCCTTCGGTAACAACACCATTAACATCCTTATTCAGAACATCGAGAGAAAGTACCGCGAAGCCGGCTATCTCTATGCCACGATGACATTTACCAAGCATGAAGATGTGGAGAGCGGGCGAATTACCTATGACATCAGCATTAACGAGGACTCGCCCACGCGGGTGACCGCCGTCAAATTCACCGGCAATTACTCTCTCACCACCGAAGAGCTCGAACGTATTATTGGCGACGAAAGCTTCGAAGAGAAGGAACATATTTTCTACCCGCGCTATGCGATCGCTGAAGAGATCGATCAGAATATTTCAGTTCTCAAAAACACTTTCGTCGAGCAAGGTTTTCCAAACGTAAGCATCACATACCGTTTGCTTCCGCTCGAACGGGACGACCAGATTGAGATCGTTTACGATATACGTGAAGGCAGTGAGATCCGGGCCGATGAAATGAACATTGAGGGGCTGCCTGAAGGCATCGCCGCACCACCTGCGCCAGCCGCCCCTTACTCAATCCCCAAGGCCAACCGCTATATCGAGCAGATTTTGAACGTATTGAAGGATCGCGGATACCTCAATCCCTCTTTCTCATCTGCGCTTCCGCCAAGCGGCACAGGCCGCATGAGTATCCAGATTGATCCGGGCATCCGCACTCACATCGGCGAGATTTTCATTGAAGGCAACGTCGGCATCGACACCGAAGTGATCCGTCGAAACCTGGCGGTCAAAGTCGGAGAACCTTGGGATTCCGAGCTGATTAACGATAGTAAGCGTAAGTTACTAAAGCTCGGGCTTTTCTCGCGAGTGGAAATCGCACCAATGGACACCTCGGTTGACTCCGCTCGCGAGGATATGATCATCCGGCTTTCCGAGCGCCCGCTCACAACTCTCGACGTTGGCGGTGGCGCCAACTCCGAGCTCGGATTGCATGTCTTCTCCGAAGCGATCGATCGCAGCTTCTTCCGCGACGGCCGCACGCTCAGTTTACGCGCGGACCTATACTACGATGTTACGCAGAAGGACTTCAGTCAGGGGGTCGCCGGACTGCGCTATGCCGATCCTTATTTCCTTTCAACCAATTACAGCCTCGCTGAAGAACTGCGCTTCGAGAAGCTCGATCAGAGCACACTACCGTACGACTTGAATCGCGTTTCGCTGGCTTCGTATGTGTATCGCTCCTGGGACAGCGGCTTTTCTAGTTCATTTGGCCATACCATCCTGGACGATAATATTACTGAAGTGGATCCCGATGCCATTCTGAGCCCCTTGGATAATGGAAACGTGAAGCTCAGCTTCGCCTCGGCAGTATTCGGATACGACCGCCGTGATAATCCGCTCACTCCGACTCGCGGGTATAATTTGAATTTAGATTTAAAATTCTCAAATGAAGTGATCCTCTCGGATGCCAACTACTACTCGGTGGGCGCCCGTGCGTCTTGGCTCGTCCCGGTTAAAGGCACGAGATTTTCATTTGCCTTCAGCACACGAGGTGCATCCTCGTGGACCTATGCCGGCACGCAGCAGATTCCGATCACCCAACGCTACTATCTCGGTGGTCGCAACTCTGTTCGCGGCTACAAAGAAAACTCTCTCGGGCCGCGCGGAGAGGACGGCAGCATCGTCGGTGGTGACATGCTATTGAACGCGAATAGTGAATTGCGCTACCTGCTTGAGAACAATCTTTCTCTGCATCTCTTCCTCGATGCCGGAAATGTGTTCCTCCGCGGTTATGAGTCCTCGCAGTACGACCTTGATTATGGAGCGGGTGTCGGCATGCGCTTCCTCTCCCCGATTGGCCCAATTGGATTTGACGTCGGCCATCCCTTCAATGGTCAGAATGAACCGGCGGTCAGATTCAGCTTCAACATTGGAACGAATTTTTAAGCTTCCCCATTCTAACCAAGCAGAGCGCACGCCAGCCCTACTTGCCCGGGCTCCGCGATTGCGAGGCACGCCTCATCTTTGTTAACGTTAGGGCGCATGACCCGCGATACCACCATAAAAATTTCCTATTACTTCTGCGCTGCCGTCTTGCTTGCCGTAGCGTGGATGAAGCTCTCAACGCCCCTGATTACAATTCTCTTTTCTTATTTAATCCTTTGCCATCTCAGGGTCGGGAAGCGGCGATGGCCCGCCATTCTGCTATTTCTCATTATAGTATCGTTGGTTTTTTACGGCTTCGTGTATTTCATCCGCGAATCAATAACGACACTCCCGCATGTGGCGGAAACTTCGATTCCAATTTTGATTTCTTACGCCAAGTCCTGGAACATCGATCTGCCCTTTAGCGATCTTGAGAGCCTGCAACACCTAACGGTCGATGCCCTCAGTGAGCAGCTTCAGTACTTCGCGCGCTTCGCGGAATTCGCCACCAAGGAATTTGTATTCCTTATTATCGGTCTGGTGGTCGCGATAAGCATCTTCGTTAACGGGAACCTCGATCTGAATCAGGGTAACTATAAGGAGCCGAACAACCTCTATACGCTGGTATGCGACGAGATTTCAAAGCGCTTCGCGTCAATCTTTCGAAGTTTTGAAACCGTGATGGGGGCCCAACTCGTAATTTCTGCTATCAACACGACATTCACCGCAATATTCCTACTCGTGGCGGGACTACCGTATGCAAAACTCTTGGTCATTCTCACCTTCGTGGTCGGCCTCCTTCCTATTGTAGGCAACCTTCTAAGTAACACCATCATCTGCGGCGTTGCGCTTACGAAATCGCCACAACTGGCGGCGGCCTCATTGGTCTATCTGATCGTACTGCATAAGGTGGAGTACTTCCTGAACAGCAAGATCATTGGCGGTCGAATCAAGAATCCGATGTGGCTTACACTGCTCGGACTGCTGCTCGGCGAACGCTTAATGGGGATTCCCGGCATGATCTTGGCGCCTGTCATTTTGCATTTTGTAAAAACCGAGTGCTCGCAAGTTTCCGTACGCATAAACTAGAAGCGAAACGCGCCTCAAAATGCTAGGGTTCGAGTAGAAATGCTTTGAACCCGGATATGGCTCACGGCGACCCCTTAAAAACGCCCCAGGAGCGCCGGTGTTCAGATTTTTTCAAACAATTCATGCTGTAAGTTCAAGTAGTTAGCGTCCCGGAACAAGGTTTTTGTAGCCGCTGTTCAAGAAGTTGCATCTTAAATTTCATAAAAGGTTAATGAGGCTCTACGCGTGTGGCGTTTTGGGGCCCGGAAGTAAAGAACACAACTTTAGAGGTTTGCGTATGGCAAGCGTAATTTTGATCGAAAACGGAGCCGACCAGGCAACTGTTCAACGTGCAGTGGCCGAACTCCCCGAGGCGAGCCGCGAA
>JAFLCA010000064.1 GCA_017302875.1 Deltaproteobacteria bacterium | reverse complement strand
AAAAAGCTCGCTGCCGCAGAACATACAGTTATCATACAGATTATTTTGACTGGACCTCAAGTCAGGAAAAAAAAGGATTCGCTCAAAATGTGTAACAAAAAGTTACAGTGATAGCGTGAATTAGCCTCCCCTCTCTCTTCGATTTGAACGATTTAACGAAGCAGTTGTAGCACTCGATGAGGCAAGCTCAATTGGTTCGGCGACGCCCTCAATAACAGATCCCCATCGGTCCTTCACCGTAAGTCTTACGCTTACAATCTAGCTTAAAAACGTTCTCGCTTAAATTTATTCCAACGATAAAGATCACAATCGGAATCCACAGAGCGAGTGCCCACTTACGAACCACGCCTCGCAACAAAAAAATTACAGCAAGGAGAACTGCAATCACGTGCAACAAATAATGCCCCAGATAGGTCCAAAGAGCTCTAAACGCATTCACGGTTCTCATACCGCAGTGAATGGGTGGCAAGGTCGGCGCTTCAAGGCAGGTCAGCACTAATTCGATCACCCCAAGCACTGCCAAGGTGCTCAGACCTATTCCAACCGCCAAGGGTAACTGACGAATATTAAATTTCCCCATAAGAGCACTATTTCTCGTTACTTCCTACTTCTCCATCCAGGCGAGCGAAGGTTTCGCCGCGCACCACAAAAAACTCAGGCTTTCTTTTGATAGCGCGCACCGCATCAAGCGAGATCCACCCAGATGCACCCTGGAACTCCGCCTTCGACATCGCCGCTTTGAGTTGATCAGGCGCTAGAGTTCCCGCGCTCTCTGCTGCGCGGGCAACAAGCATCACAGTATCATAGGATGTATCCGCCGATAGAGCAGGACTCTCTCCATACTTCTGAACAAAACGTTGCACAAAACTCGGATCAGACTCAGGGAACTGAGCAAACACGGTGCCTTCCAGAGCTCCATTCGTGGTAGCGAGGCCCACCTTGTCCATTTGCACCGCCATTAAGCCGCCTGCATATTTTAGTTGCCGCAACTCTTTTGCTGCCAATTTCATATGAGGCCACAACGTAAACAACACCACGTCTGGCTTGGCCTCTACCACTTTGAAAATCTCTGTGCGCAGATCGCTCGCACCAGGCAGCGGCTCGATTGTGATCACAATTTCGCCGCCAAGCTTTTTGAATTCCTCAGCGAATGCTTGCGCCTGAGTAGTCGCCCAAGAATCTTGAGCTGATACAATCGCCGCTCGCTTCCAGCCTTTGTGCATGGCTACCGTCGCCAGCCCGCGCGTGGAGATATCATCATGCGGCCAAAGATTAAATAAATTGGGAGAGCCCTCGTTAAAGTCAGCCACCCCCAACGAAGGAGATATCGCGATAAGTTCCGGGCGCTTCCGAAAAACCGGCACCAAGGACATGCCGCCATTTGACCACGTAGGCCCAATGAAAACTGCCACCCCCGGTTCGAGCGCTAAATTATTGAATGCCGTCATCGCTCCACTGGCGACTTCCACCTCCCGGGTGTCCTGTACCCTTAGGAGCACTTTTCTGCCAAGAATTCCATTCTTGGCATTCAACTCCGACACCGCCAACTCCGCGCCGCGAAGAGATGCAGTGCCAGTTGGTGCACAAACACCTGTCAAACAAAGCATGGCACCAATTTTCACTTCGTTTTCTGCCCGGCACAAACCCGGAGCAAGGAACGCACACACTAGAAATCCAACGATTCGTTTCACCGACACCTCGCTACAATAAACGCTTAAAGCCAGCCTATGGCCCCTGCCAAGTAAAATCTTCCGATACATTCCGCCCGCCCTTCACCGCTTGCACAATCTGCTCAAGACTGGGCGCCGACGCTACCGTGTAAAGTGCAACCTCTGGGTATGGCAGAACATACTTGTACCCAGAGTCACAAAGATCCGTCACCTGCACTATCGATTCACCATAGCGAAACATGCCCTGACCGATCTGAACTGATGCAGGTTCGCCCGAGTCCCAAGCTTCCCGTCGTTGGTACCGAAATACATCAACTCGACCAAGGTTCGTTTCCAATACGCTGAAGTGAAACTTCAACTGACCGTCCGAACTGGTCACAACGTGCTGGGACGCCTGGCAAAGTTTTTCCAGTTCACGCAAAAACTCGGTAAACTCAATTTCGCTTCGCCAGATAGGATGTTTTTGAGCCATAAATTCTCCGGCCACATAGCGCCATAAGTGTGCGGTTCCGGGCCTTCCTAGTCAATAAAATTAACACCGCGCTGCGCAGGCCCAGAAACCACTTGCCCCGTCTGTGAGCCAGCTAGCAACTTTCGTGAGAAGACTCCGAACAATGATCATTTACTCTCAGTCGGAGTTCTGTATGGCCCTGCGTAAGATTGAGATAGCCGCGCTGATCTATGTTGTCAGAGAAAAACGCATTATGCTTGATTTCAATCTCGCACAACTCTACGGAGTTGAGACGGGGCAAATAAATCGTGCGGTCAGACGCAATCTTGAACGTTTTCCGGAGGACTTCTATTTCCCCCTAAAAGATCAAGAGGTTGCCAACTTGAAATGCCAAATTGGCACTTCAAGTTCCTGGGGCGGGCGTCGACGCTCTAGGCCATTTGCCTTCACCGAACAGGGGGTCGCTATGCTTTCAAGCGTACTGAGAAGCGGCGAGGCTGCAACAATTAATGTGCAAATCATGCGCGCCTTCGTTGCGATGAGAGAGGCACTTTCCACACATGCGGAGCTCTCAAGAAAACTCGAACAACTTGAGTATCGCCTTGGTAAGCACGACGATGAGATTGCCTCATTGTTCGAGGCTATCAAACAGCTCATGTTGCCCGCACCAGCTCGCAAAAAAGGGCGAATCGGATTCTGAAGAATTCATTCGCTCGCTAACAGCCCGAATCACCAGGTTCGCGCAAAACTGATTCTCCATCGACCGCAGTCGTAGCCAAGTGCGAGTTCTGGTGATTTCGTTTGTTCTCCCGCCTTTCATAAGGAAACTTCTTGAAAGATTCTGCGATTCTATTCGTAGCCATGACAAAATTTACGGTAGATCCGCGAAGCTCTTTGGAAAGCGTCCAGACGCTGATACATGCATTTCGACCGCAGCGAGTAGCGCTGGATGCCAATCCGGCGACAATTTATGGCACAACCGCTAAGAGACTAAATGAACAGGTTCGCTGGAATCGTGAAAGATTTCCTGCCGAATTATTGCATTAACTCCCGAAACTTTAGGCAGACAGTCTAACTACTCTGAGAAAATTTCTAGCCACCGATACGCTCCGCACATCAACGCGCCTTACTTCTTCAATATCTCGCGTCTGAACAAATCCGCCCGGAAGAACTTTACCCCCTTAGAGGCACACAGATCTCTTACACCCGAGAGGACTACCCCAGATCCAGAGAGAACGCAGGTAATCATGATCCATGAGGGTAGCGGTTCTTGAGAACCGAATCCGCTAGGAAGCGAGTACCAGTTCCACAACCAATTTGAGGCGATGCAGGCTCTCCAGAACCCCAGGCTTCGCTCCGTTGGTACGGGAATACATCAACTCGACCAAGGCCCGTTTCAAATGCGCTGGAATGAAACTTCAACTGAACGTCCGAAGTGGTCACGACGTGCGGAGACGCCTGGCAAGGTTGTCCAGATCACGCAAAGACTCGGTGAACTCAATTTTGCTCGCCAAATAGAGTGTTTTTGAGTCATAGAATCCCCGCTGCTTGAGTGTGTGGTTCTGGAACCTCTTAGTCAATAAAATTGGCACCGAGATACCTTAACCCAGAAGTGGCCTGATTCCTATGTCAGCCAGCCGGCACCTTCCGTGAAGATTCTCAAGCAAGTGAGCCGTTGCTCTCGATCGAAGCTCTCAGTACCCATTCGCCAGTTTGAAGTAGCCAATCCGATGCTCGTTGCAAGAAATAACCGAGCGATACTTCATTCCATCTTTGCATATCTCTACGGATGGAAGTTGGGACGGACAACTTACGCAGTCAAATTACTCTTTGATGCGACTCGCGTAATCATGCGCCGAGGACCTGCTCCACAAGAAAGGCGTACCGGATTCCAAGATCACGGGCAGACACAGCGGCTTGTGTCCCAGGCTTCAGGCAAGCGAGTCTCCCGCTCAACTCCCATTGTAAGTAGGCACAACTTTTGGCGAATTTGACTCGGCATCGATAGGGATGTTACGCGCTCCTTTTTCGCGGCCATAACAGGGAAGCATTTAGATCGCTAGATTTCTCTCGTGCCCGCTGATTATTTCCCGCGCTGCGGTGGTTGTACAGTTTCTGATTTACTCTGAGGTTTTCGTATGAGCAAGGTTGGTTCAGCTGTTGTTGCGTGCATCTTATTTTTCAGCACTAGCGTCTTCGCACAAGACCTTCCACTCGATCCGCGCCCCCCAAAAGATAGCCCAGGACTCCTTCCCATAATTTGTGGTGATTTTCTGTCATTTCGAAAAGAGTGCAACGATCCTTGCTTCGTCTTATTTCAAGCGTGCGCCGACCAAGTCGAGCGTGAACGACTTGACTGCAATTACGATTGTCTCCTCAAATATGAGAACGATCCGGCAGGCCTGCGTCAGTGCGCCCTGGGATGCATCGATGAGCAGAACAAGCGGACGAAGAATGAATGCGGCGATTTAAGAAATAGCTGCTACCAAATATTCGCCGAAGACGGCGAATCCCAAAGCATGACACTCGGGATGAGGGGCATGCTGTCCTCGAACTAACGGAAACGATCCTCGCTGATTTGCTTTCTCTCCGTTCGACTGAGCGGCATTACAGACTGGTGAGCTGCTCAGATGAAGCTCAAAGGACCCATAGTAAATTGTTCACTCAAGGGACAGCCCATCCCGAAGCATCCAAACCACCTCCTGATCCGTCTCCCACCGAAGCCACGGGCACTCTAGACCATGAGCTCTCAGCTCGACTTGCATGCAGCGCCACGCCTTACCTCTTCGATTCCGCGCGTACGAACAAATCTGTTTGGAAAAACTTGAGCCCCCTAGACGCGCAGAGATCTCTTACGCCAGAAGAAACTACTCCAGCCCCAAAGAGTATACAGGCAATCTTGATCCATGAAGGTAGCGCTTCTTGAGAACCAAACCCAGTAGGGAGGGAGTACCAGCTCCACATATTTGGAATTAGGTGGGCCAGAAAGAATCCGTAAATTACAGCCATGATGAGATGAACGCCGCGTTCTTCATTCGCTACACCCCCAATGTCGGCTCTCTCAGTCACCTCGATATTGAAATCCCAGATAGTGATACAAATTTCGAGAATAATGAGCAGACCAAGGACTACGGCAAGAACGCCTTGCCATTTCACAAAAGGTAACGTGAGGAAGAGTAATCCGTACACAAAGTCTCTGAATGCATGAAGTCGCAGCTCCCCGCCCACCTTGGGGCCATGAACCGGCAATCGATACACATACTCGTGATAGTAAATGGTATCGAATGCTCCCAATACCCCCTGTGCAATCATTATCATCAACGCGATTTCCACTAGAGCCCCTCTTTGGATAGGCATTTTACAATTATGGTAGGAAGCGGGATTAGAATTGGCCCGAGTCTAAGCATCAAACAAATATCGCTATCGGCTGGGTTCACGCACTGAAATATTAGGGAGTAGCGGGTGGACTGTAGTCGCAACTCGTCTGCTCCATGAAGTCGCTGGAACCAAGAAACGGCACCTTTTTCTTCGTGGCCCTTCTGCAATATCGAGTTAAATTCAAAAATGATACCAAGATAACACCAAACCACCCCCCACGGCGCGAAAGGAAGCGCGAAATGCCCTGAAAGGCTTAAGAGAGCTGAGTGATACCAAGCTAGGAGATAAGCCCTCAGATGAGTGGTTAATGTTGAGAATGCAGCTGCAACATTAAAAGCAGATAGATACCTGCCCGTTCTCGATACCTGAAGAAATCCGGCTGGAATGAAAAAGATGATAAACCCAAAGGCAGCAAGCAAGATCAAAGAGATCTCTACAGGAACTCGGTACCCTTCCGAAAAGAAGGTCCAGTAAATGAGAATAGATGGAAACGATAAGGTCGAGAAAATCGTGAAGGCAAGATAGAAGATTCCAACGTAAAACCAATACACGTTTGGCTGTACGCCATTAGATAGGAGAAGAAAAAGGAGTATCAGGTAGAGCGGAGAAAGGTAGCCAAATATGACCCCCATCGCCTTGATTCCTTCGAAAAAGAAATACGTAACTCTTCCCTTCCACTCTGGAAGTAGTGGTTCCGCACCTGAGGCAAGATTCAATATCAGTGTTTTTCGATATCCCAAGACTGCGGGCCAGCCAATAGGATGGAGAAGTAGGAGTAGTAGGCCACCAAAGAATATTTTCTGACGCCAGTCAGGATCTCGAACGACAAACGCCCCAGCTAGCTCACTTTCCCTCAATCCGTGAGTTGTCATCCCTCTCCGACACAACCTTCAAACACCAAAACGCTTAGATTCTGCCGGAACGAGCACCTTGAAGCAATCCAAATTGGCCCAGCGTTCAAATGTGCATAGCCGAAACCTTCTATGAACGGCTCCTACCTCTGAAAACTGCAATTATCTTCTGTTTGGAATCAGCAGGTTAAGCATCCCAATCGCAGTAGCATGCCAGGACCGTCCGCTTATTACAGAGGCCTACCTTTAATCAGACATTCACAAAATGGGAATCGCGCCGTCACGCTAGAAATACAGGGCCTCTATGTTAGCGGGATGCATCTGCTACAATTGCGCAGATAGCAATCGCATACTGTAGAAAGCTAACGAAGGGTGTTTTATGTACGAACCGCACCTCAACCACAATCCGGAGGAACAAGGTCCCCAAGAACATGCAGGCAGCGATTTCCCGCCCACGAGCGGCCCGGCGCTTGCGACCGTAACCGATGCGCCGATTCAGGCGGACATCTCGCCCTTTGAAAGCAAGCAGCACTACCGGGCAGTAAAGTTTCTCGATCCCGGGCATCCTGTTGAAGGCCTGCGGGTCGCCAGCGATAATCGAATTGTTTGCTTCTCACATGAGCAGGTAACTGTTTTTGATCGCCAAAGTGACACAATATGGGGCGCCGCAGAACTCCCCTTGGCGGATGGCCGGCGGCATATCACCTGTGTCGAGCCTCTGGCGGACGGGCGAATCGCAGTTGCTATGCAAGGGAATGGCGTCTCGACTATCGCCGCATGGGAACAGCGGCCAGACGGCTGGTGGATTTCGAAACCGATCGCCCCTCACGGATCAGAACAGTTAATCCCCTTGCAAAGTGGCGCGCTACTTTCACAGTCCTGGGGTCTCCGTATCTATCGCCGAGAGGATGACTCGCGCTGGTCGAACTCTCAATTGCACTGGGCGGAGGGTACGGGCGCGCTCAGGAATCTTCGAGTCTCATCCTCTGGGATGCTTGCAGGCAGCGGAGTCACTGAAGGCATGTTCGGCACCAAGAGATCTGTGGTTGTTCAGGATGGCCTCTCCGAAGACGCACGACCCATAACCCTCTTCCCTGGTTTATTTGCTCGGCACGGATACAATAGCGATCTCGCCATTCTTTCATCTAATAGGATTGTCACCGGCACGGGAGAAGGTGCAGTCGAGCTGTGGGAAAATAGTGGTGGAAGTTGGGACAGGCAGACTGTTGGGGCATCGCGTCGAGACTCTTCATATCTTCGAGCCTACATCCAGCAGATCGAGACCGTGGACGAGTCCTCTTTTTGGTTTAGCTGCGGCGCAAGCATCGCCACTTACGCGCAGGAGACAAAACCAGGTAGCTGGTCTCTGACACACGCCCGTGAGCATACAGGACCCTTTAGACGCGGCATGGTTTTGCCCGATGGGCGCTTTGTAGTACCCACCATGAATCACACCCTAGACATTTTTGGAGTCAGAGACGGCGAAGCCAAGCTGCTCGAGTCGCCCTATAGTCACCGGGGATATGTTAACGCCGTCGGCCTGCTGGGTGCAGGGCGACTGGTATCAGGGAGCGCTGACGGAACTTTGGTGATCTGGGACGGGGCGCCGATGCGTTGAAATTCATCGGCGTCCGCGGAACTTAAAAAAGAAACTGAGTAGAAGAGTCACTGTACTGTACTGCACCTCTCTATTTAACCCCCGCATGGGCAAATAAAGAGGTGTCAGCGCAAAAGGTTTTTAGGGCTCAGATTCCCTTGACGAGTTGCATAGAGATCCGTGCATTCGTAGAGCAAAGAAATACCTTGTTCTGCGAATGCACGAATCGTTCTGGGGCCCTCCCCTCGTGCACATCGCAACGCATAGCCCAGCTATGCACTAGGAGAATCTACATGCCAAGGTCTACTACCAAACGAGGAAGAGAGAACCAGACGCGTTGCTTCTGCTTCCTATCAATCGACGCCACGTACCTCCTCGACGTAGTCAAGGAGCTTGAAGCAGGCGAGCTACTCCGGAAACTTCCGCCTTTCTCAATCCCGGTTCCAGGTTCGCCATGGACCCAGAGCGAGAATCTGGCAGTATTCTGGGAGGAGCTCTCTGCCGCCAAAGCGTGGATCCTGAACCTGAAACGCTTGCAGACACGGGCGCGCCGCGAGCAATTCAGCGGGAAATATGGAGCTCAATGCCTGCCGCTAAATCGCTTGCTGCTCTTGTTGCAGGTCGGCCTACGACTCGAACAACAGTGGAGATTGATAGGCGGCGCTCTCGCCGCGGTCGGGAAGATCTCCGCTGGATCTCAAGCAACGGACCTGATCGAAAGGGACTGGAGAATGGATGAACAGTCTGCACAAAACGAGCTGCCAAGATGCTTTGCGAAGGTGCTGCCCACTAGTCTCACTCACTTGAGAGACGCGCGGGCCGTCGTACGCAGCTGGCAGAAGTTTCGCTCAGAGAACCACATCTGAGCGAAAGCGATCGCCAGCGGATCGGTAAGGACGAGGTGCTTCGCAGCTTTCTGGTTCTGTCCCGGTTAACCCGCGCCTGACACCTCGTCCTTTTTAGCGTTTGGGATTAAATTGTCTCCACGCGCTGACTGAAGAGGGTGGCTTATTTTTCATCCATTCAAAAAAATTGGAATATCTTTGATATCCCTCAACTACTCTTTAAGAGGGGGATTATCGGTAGACTTTCAACTTTCTAAAATATTCTAAGTTTCCGGGAGCAAATATACAGAAACAATCTTTGCTATGAAATCTGATGTACCAGATTTTTGACTCGCGCTCCTTCCCGATCAACTTTTTGCCTTCGCGGGTAATCGGAGTGATTCCGAGAACGACAGAGTCGCTATCCGCAGCGAGTATGACGTAGGTATTAGTCCACTTCGAGTCGTCGAATGTCCCGTAAATTCGATCTTTCGTGATTCGAAATGTAAGTTTTCCAAACAGACGACCGAATCGCGCGCGCTTCGCGGGCGTAACGTTAGGAGGGAATGTCCACCATTTTAAGGTAAGGGCGCGATCGCTACGCCATGTTCCAATAAGTCTCTTATCTAGTTTTGGTTTTGTGATAGCCACAATGTTCTTTTAGCCGCCTAACCGCTTAATTCAACCGCGCCCGAAGCGCGATAGCTGGATGTGTTGAGACACACGCGATTCATCATTTATCCAATAGCTCTTCTGTACAACCCGAAGGTGGGCACTAGGCGAACCGTCACAGTAGTCCATTATTATACAGACGCCCTCTTTACCTTGCCAAACCAGGCACTTCCAGGCGAAGCAAATAATAAGAAGAGTGCATAACCCTGAAGTCCCGCCTGAAGAACGGAAAGAGCACCAACTGCAGGAACTGTACTAAATTCTTTCAAAATTATAGGGAAGGCAGGAATCAATCCCCCAACAAAAAGAGCAAGAAAGGTTATTCGTGCCCAATTTTTTCCGGCTGATATTTTGAGTATCAGGAAAGCAAGAAATAAAGAACCAAAAACAAGAATGAAGTTTACGAACCAGACAGGAGCTTGGGTACTAATTCTTGCCTGATCAAGAATTAGTTTTGCTAATCCCACCGCGAGAGATACCCAAAGCATCTGGACCGCAAGCGTTACGGTCGATGGCTTGGAGTTATCGACCATGCGTTCATCCATATCGGTCCTTCGCCTATATCAGCTTGCCGTGAGATGCAAAACGTGGCGGCTGCTTTTGGCTGTTATCTTACCTGAGCTTTGAGTGCCCGGCTACGGGGCTTCAACATTCGCCATTTTAGGAAGCCCATCAACAATCAATTTCGCGCGGTCTTCAATTGTTAAAGTAGCGCCATCCGGACTGTATGCAGGAACGCGCAAAAGACTCGTTCCGGAATATCCAAGTTCATCACAGACCTGAAGCAGTGCTTCGTGCAGCCGAATGCGGTATTCAGGATTATTTACTCGGGTGCCGTCTGGAACGAAAGGAAGCGGATCGAAAACACACACGAGCGAGAAGCGAAAAGAACGGGACATGCGTTCTCGTTCTAACTCATACGGAAGACCATCAGCTTTCATGAAAGCCAAGGCGTCAATTCCAGGACGGGTAAAAAACATTCTTTCATTGGCGTAGCGCGGGACAAGACTCTCTCCGATCCCATGCGCCACTTCGAACAAGTCGCGTCGGAACGAAAGTGGATCTGCTTTCTTGAGTTCGGAAATCTCAGCACCTTGCGATTTGAGACCGTCCATCCATACTCGCATCGTCTCTGGAATTCTCTCATATCCAAGACGTACCAATTCTAGCCCTGTACTCGTCTTCCCTGAACACGAAACCCCAGACAGGGCGATCCAGTTTGTCACTGGAGTCAGCAAAGGGCGTGACGTAGGGCTGGTATCGTGCTGCTGCATCATAGTTTGGCTAATCAAAATGTGGGATGAACGCAGGACGGCACAGGATACCCCGGAATTCGCCGCTAGGCTAATTCCCATATTGATCCCTTAGTTCGGGCGCATACGAGCCCCAAAACAAATAAGATAACTTCGAGCAGAGAGTCGGAGACCTTTGATTCAAACCCAAACAAAACAAGGGGCGCCTGCTAATTGCAACAGGCGCCCCTGAACTATCTTCCCGCGCAGTTCCTCACGCCTCTTTCGCCTCGACAGAGAAGAGAGGCAGTTTCTCGTCCGTGAGCACGCCTTCGAAGTCCGCCGTCACCGCGATGGTTGTGCCTTCGCCGGTGCATGCCGAGACGTTGTAGCCCGCGCCACTCTTGGAGAAGACGGTGTCACCGACTTTCACCGTCAGTGGATCAAACTTCCACGCCTCACCATCGTTGGCACCGAGAGTCACCGTGCGTCCGAACTTTCGATTGGGTCCGTCAAGCACATAGTGTTCGACGGACAACTCGCCATCCGGACCGCGGAAGAAAATGGGCTGCCGCGGCTGCAAGGTTGCCAGGACCGTCGCTGTTAACGGAGTGAAATTCACCATGACCGAACTCCTCTGAGGGGGACTGCGTTAGGAACGGCAAAACGTTTTGCCGACTTCTCGCTCGAAATCGGGCTTCAGGGAGAACCCCGATTTCGAACGCCTGAGAAATTACCCAATTTGTGAATTCTAAAAGAACGGAAACTCAGCGAAGAAACTAGCAAGAAGGAGGGACTATCTCAACTTTTGAGGCCCCAGCAGAACAGCGCAGACGAAAAGGGGACAGTTCCATCTGTCCCCTTTTTTATTAGTGTCCTCACCGCGAAATTGGGGACAGAGGGAACTGTCCCCAATTCTTTAACCCTCTTGTTTCAGGGCTACACCCTTTATTCGTTTTAAGGCGATAGGTGGCTGCAGGGTGTTCGGGTTTACAAAAGCAAGGTTTGCTCCGAAGATTCCATTGAATTCTGTTGGCTTAAGAAAGTACTGAAGTGGTTCTTTAGACGTTACCGCTTTGGCGAGCAATCCAGCTGCATCATAAGCCACGAGAGCTTCAGACGTCGGATTTGTTCCAAATCGATTTCGAAAACGCGATATCAACTCCTTTTCCGAGGCCTCATCGACGCCCGTGAACCAGGTGTTTTCAAGCGCCCCTTCCGCAGCTTTAGCGGCGTCAGGATTCCCTATCTGAGTAGGCCCAAAGAACTGCCCCTTGTAACCGATGGAACGAATCTGTTTTGCAAAACTCTGAAGCTCCGGGGGCAGAAGTAACAGACAGATTGCATCAGGTTTCATTGCGGAAATTTTTAGCGCAGTGCTCTTCAAATCCGTATCGCCGGGCTGAACCTCAAAATAGTTACCAGTCGGAAATGCCAAGTTACCTTGGAAATACTTTTGAAATCCCAGCATTGCTTCTTGCTGAGAAACAACAAAAATCACGTTCTTGTAACCAGCATGATTGATCTCTTGAGCAATTCGCCCTGCCTGAGCCTCGGCAGGAACGTAATAACGGAACATGTACTGGCTGTTCTCCACAATTTTATCCGACATAGCGACTGCGATTGCGGGAATATTTGATCGTTCAATGAGTGGTTTAGCAGCAAGGGAAGTACCAGATCCAAAAAAAATAAATCCCTTCACCTCCGGATCGGTCAAAGACTTCTGTACAGCCGCTACCGTGTTTTTTGGATCGAACCCGTCATCCTCATATACTACCGAGACTGAGCCCGTATCTTGGAGAGTAATTGCGTTCTGAAGATCTCTGCCAATGTTCGCAAGACGCCCCGAGAGCGGCAAAACCGCAACAATCTTGCTTGAGTCCGCATGCGCGATCAGAGGAGCAAGCACGAGACAGAAAAGACAGAATATTCGACTAAACGTTCGCATGATAATCGTCTCCTAAGACGAAAAGGGGACAGTTCCATCTGTCCCCTTATTAGTGTCCTCACCGCGAAATTGGGGACAGAGGGAACTGTCCCCAATTCTTTCAATCCGCTAGACAAGGCGCGGAACTTGTAGGGCATTTATTCCAGCGGTAATCGAGGAACAGAAGCGTCAAAAGCCAAACCGCCACGAATCCGTCCACAAATATCATCAGAAAGTTATACGGAGCATAGTTCCCTGACAGGACCGTATCGCGGATATGCCCGTATGTGGCACCCAGCATGAAGAATGACCACCCTGCCCCAGTCGCAACGCGGAACGACCCCCCGAACCAGATACAAAGAAAGCCCAGCATTCCCCAGGCCCCATCGTGGACCCCAACCTCGAACTGGAATGGACTCCCGGGCGGCCAGCCAATGAGGCGCGCGGCTCTATCTGCAAAGAAGACATGCGGGATAAAGCCGAAGAAAAAACCAATGACACCAACGTTGAGTACGAGAGAGTAAATAAGAAGGATACGAATAACGCGTCCCCGCGTTCTCGGAACTCGGCTCAGGGCAAGGTGAATAGAAGGCAACAGTAGGCTGGCTATTACTATGAAGATGTTGACCATTAAGCGATCTATTACAATGAGGCCGCATCACCGAGCAAGAATAATTGCCGAGACCTTCGTTTAGGCCTCAAGGCCGACAATAAATCTTCAAACTTGAATTTGAGTAGCCAGGCTGCGGCAGTTGAGAAAACTGGAAGAGCAGCGTGCTATACCGCCGACTTACCCCTTCAAAACTCTACTTTCGCAAGGTACTCGCCAGCGTTCTGAGCCTCACCTGAAGGAGACAGCTGATATCTTGCAAACTTACCCTGAAATCCAGCCAAGAGCGTGGATTTAATCTTAGCGACACTAGCATCCTGCACGGCTGCCCGGTCGAGTTCCAAAAGCAAATCCAAAGCCATCGCGTCATAGAATGGATATGCCGGTGCGTGCCCCACTATCGAAGCATAGCGCGAAAGAAAGTCGTCGTATGCTTGTCCCTGAAACTTCGCTGAAACACACCGCCCATGTAGTCCATGTTCGGAAGGTTTAAAAGGATAGTCGCAGAAGTTTACTTCGCCAATAATTGGCACCTCGATACCGTGTTGGGCTAGCTGGCGGAAGATTACACGCGCAGCGCTGTCGCTCACTGGAATAAGAACTATACTCTTCGGCTTCTTCTGCTTAATTTTTAGAATCTCAGCGCTAAAGGAGCTGGCATCGGGCCGATAGGAAATCATTTCGGCCATTTTTGTACCGAGCAATTCGGCCAGACGCCGCGCTAAGGAATCTGCATACTCTTGTTCCTCGTACAACACGACCGTCGGAAGCATGTTCGGGGCCAATAACGGAACCAAGCCCTCAGCCACCGAAACAGCGTCCGGGTTTAGACGGATTACCTCGTCTCCTGTTTCCCGGATCCTTGATGAACCAGCGTACGTTGTAAGAATTAAATCGCCATTTTGTTTCGCGTGCGGAGCAACCGCTAAAATGCTCCCGCTGCAGGCAAGGTAAAAGACGTGGACACCTTGGCTGCGCAATTTGAAGTAAGCAGAAAGAGCATTCTTGCCCTCACATCGATCATCTTCGAATTGCACAGATACATTCTGGAGTTCCGCCAATTTCACTACCCCAACCAAACTCTCCCCCATCAAAGAGGAGGAAGCCGTCAAAGGAACAATGAAGCCCACCTTCAGTGGCTCGGCGTGCAGCGACGGGATGCCAAGACAAAGAAGAAGTACGAAACCTGCGATTATTCGATGCATGATTTGGCCTTGGGGATAACGGTTTGAGTCATTAGTTTCGCGCCAAATGAAATCTGAATCAACTGTAGAGATTGCTAGCCGCGAACGTCGGTGGATACGACTGTTTTCCCTTACAACACCAAGCACACAACTTATGTTCAATTATTACGATATATGGTAGTATACATACTAGTATGGTGACGAATATTTATGGATTTTGAATGGGATGCGGCAAAAGAGAAGGAAAATCTACGTAAGCATAATGTCACTTTCCTTGAAGCTATTGAATCATTCTCCGATCCTAATGGGTTCGTCGTCATAGATGATAAACATTCTGAGAATGAGCCGCGCTTTTACTGGATCGGGAAAGTTGCTTCTGGAAAAGTGTTAACTACAAGGTTTACTCGACGAGCAGGTAAGATCAGAATATTTGGTTCCGCCGAATGGCGCGAGTTTAGGAGAATGTACAATGAGAAAGCCAAACGTAAATAGTGTTAGAATTGCTACGGGCGAGACGAAACGAATTCGTTCTGCAATGTCTCGTCAAAAGAGTGTCAAGATCACCATAAATATCGACGCAGCAACTTTGGCTAAGTTTCGCGCTATGGCTGATGAGACCGGAATCCCCTACCAAAGACTCATTAATAAAACTTTAGGGGAAAGTCTGGTGGCCGAAGCGGTGGCTCAATCACGGCTTGAGCGAATCGAAAAGGAGCTAAAGGCTCTTAAAAAGAAAATCGCCGCTTAAGGGGATAACGGCTTAACTGTGCCGACGTTTACGCTCGGCACGAGGCATTCGTTATCCCTCTTTTATCATTTCCTCAATATGTCCGTTCTTTACGATAAATCTCTTCAATCTGCGAGACGCAATGCGCGAAGTATCAAAAGAGACGTGCCCGGCGGCGCCCTCAAATTGAATAGAAGATAAGCGTTCGCTTACCTTTGAAGCATCAGAGCCTGATGTCTCACGTAAAGATTGAACTAGGGCAAAGGTAGCATCATATGCAGTATCGGCCCCCAAGTCGGGATCGACCTCAAACTTTTCACGGAACTTCTTACGAAAAATTTCGGTCGGCCCAACAAAACTTGCAAACTCAGCCTCATTTAGTGCACCGGATGCGATTTCGAGTGCCGAACTATCCAGAACCGTGGTTAGCCTTGGACCGGTATATCCAGACTGAGCGAGCTGCTTTGCAGCAACTCCCACCCGATTGTAATTTGATAGAAAAATAACCTCGGGGTTCCCTGCCAATAGTTTCAGAATTGTTGTTCGGAAATCATTGGTTTCGGGGAGAGGAAATTCCTGCGCGGTAATCATCCCGCCCAGCTTCTTAAATTCTCTCCCAAACGCCTCGCCTTGCGCTTGTTCCCACGGCTGTTGGCTCGCAAGAATCGCCGCCTTTTTCCAGCCGCGACTAAAAGCTACTCGCGCCATCTCGGCACTGGCTTGTTCATCAATCCCCCGTGAATTGAAGAGATTGCGCCCCGCGTCCGAAAAATTGCGAACTCCTACGGTTGGGGTGATCATGACGATCGGATCTGACACAAGGATAGGCGCTAAAGAGAGCGCACCCGGTGCACCTGCGGGGCCGATAAACCATTGCACTCCGCGTTGTCGAAGGTTTCGGTAAGCGTTGACTGCCCGTGCGCCACCGTTCGCTTCTTGAGTATCTTCGAGCACAAGCTCGATTCGTCTTCCGCTAACGCCACCATCGCGGTTAACCTCTTCGATCGCAATTTCAACTCCCCTGAGCGTCGCCTTCCCCATCGCAGCCCATTCATCTGACATAGAAGTGAGAACGCCTATCTTAATGGGGCCTTCTGCAGATATACGAATCGGATAAAATCCAACAATTACGGCGGTCAGTATTGTGCAAAGGTAGTTTTTCATACGATTAGGGATAACGGCAAAAGCGAACCGGTTAAGGGACAGCAGCCAACTAAAGTACCACATTAGCCCGCGGCCCCAAAACCGCGTCGTGCCGTTTGTTATTCCTTATTTAACAGGCACGCCAGTAGATCCGACAATACGCTTCACGTATACCGGGAATTCAAAGAACTTCCCAAACTGTTTATCGTCAACAAAGGAATAACTTCCAAGCACTCCTGTCTGTTTTTGCATTGTGGCAAATGCAGTCATCAGGTCCACCGGGCTTTTGATGCTTTCAGCTCTGTAAATCCGCCCAACCAAGAGCGCCATCTCGTATGCACTGCCCGCAAAAGTGAGCTGTGCTTCATTCCCGAACTTTCGTCGATAGTTAGTTCTAAATGAAGTCGATACCTGATTGTCCGGATAGAGGCACCCTTGCAAATTCGCCGGATCGGGGACTATGCCAGCAGCAGTCTCAAAAAGATCTGTTCCGAAGTACTCCCGCTCCAAGCGAAGCTCTTTCGCCTGTTTCATAAAATCGAGGATCTGATTTGGTGACAAAAATATTCCAACGGGTGCCGTACCTTTAGATTTCAGCTTTAGGATGATTGCCTTAAAATCTGTGTCAGTAGGAGTGTAATTTCCTACAACTTCTACTGTGCCTTTGTCCCCAACCGCGTCCCGAAAACTTTTTACCATCGCATTGAAGAACGGGGATTCAACTTGAAGGATCTCGAACTTTGAATTTCCTTGCTGGTTCAAATAATTCGCCAGAGCCGTCATATATTGACGGGTGTGGTTCATCGAACGAACCACCAGCTTCTTACCTATGGCAGGAGTAGCTTCGAAATTAAAATTGACCAGCAGAATCTTATCTTGATCAGCCAGTGGGCCTAAAACTAATCCGAGTGTGTCGCCAAAGCCAAAAATTAGAGAAACATGATCAATGTCCCTAAGTTTCTTGTATGCCGTAAGCGACTGCTTCGGATCAAACTGATCGTCCTCGTACATAAACGAAATATTCTTGAATAGCTCTGGCTGTTCCGAACGGGCCAGCTCTATTCCATTCTTTACTGCCGATCCGATGGTAGCCATACCGCCGCTTAAAGGAGTAATGACGCCGATCTTGAGGCTACCTTGATCGGCCCTCGCGATCGGAGATAGAAGGATTAAGAACAGTGCTAAAAATAAGACAGAAATTGAGTGTGGTCGCTGCATATTTATCTAGGGGATAACGGTTTAAATCACCATTTGCCGCGTTATAATCTGATAGATTTAGTTGTTATACGCGTTTCGTGGATGACTATCCAAATAGTAAAATTACTAAGAATCCCAAGGGCCACGCACCCAGGCCAACCGCTGTATTGTCAAGAAAGGCTACAGCATAAAATACTGCTGTGGCGATTGCGATCTGAATGCCAGCAGCACTTAGCGCTGCGAGACTAATCCCCTTCAGCGTAATCGAGACGAAGAGTACCATGCTGCCCCAAACTAGAGACACAATACACGCGCTACGCTCTCCGTAACGCGAAGCAGTGCGAAGACGAAAGAACAACCAAAACAATCCAAAAAGAGCAAATGCCTTTAGAAACCACATAAATTGAACCCCCACTTAAGAAAAGGGGACAGTTCCATCTGTCCCCTTATTAGTGTCCTCACCGCGAAATTGGGGACAGCGGGAACTGTCCCCAATTCTTCCAGGGTGGTGTTCGATGCAATTCGGGAAATTATGCTGCCAAACGATCCGCCGAAAAAAAGGCGACTGGGATTCTGAATCGCCCAGGGACATAATGGCAAAATTCAGCCGCGCGCGAAGTGCGTCGGCTGGATTTGATTGTTCTACCGTGTTCGGAGATGCCATTCAAAATATTCAATCAGAATAGGTACAAATCATCGTTGTTGGATCAAAGAATGCGTTCGCACCGCCACCAAAATCCACCCCAACGAACGGATATATGCTGTGCGCCATTCGCAAAAACACTGGGGTATCCCCGTGTGGAAAGTGGAGCTCTATGGGTTTGGGAATAATTTGGGATTTGAGCCGCTCGAATTCGTCATGAGCTAGGGGTTCAGGTGCCCCGTTCGACGCCAATTTTATCCGATTTCCATACGTTCGAATTGCCGTTCGAACCTCTGACCATTCCGTCCCGTGCCGATACGCGACAACAACGAAACCTGGCAACGCGACCAGTATTCCAAAAAAGAAAATTGCTATTACAAATGTTCTCAAAACCCTTGGTAAACGCTCGGCAACTATCGGTATGCGGAATACCAAGAAAAATGCCGCGCCCCCTATCGCAATCAATACCCCTAAGTAGATTAAGAGTTCGGGCAATGGGCCATCTCCTGGAAAATACCAAAGACTGCTTTGTACGTTAGGCAATTTAATCTCTGCGGTAGAATGGCTAAAATGTGCCGCCGCGAAGCGGTTGGCACCAGTTGGTTGTTATATTTCTTTCTCTAACGCGACCGTATAATCCTGAAAACCATTATCACGATAAAACTTTGCAGCTCTAATATTTCCAGCACTCGCTACGACTTTAGCCCGCTGACAACCTTTGCCTGTCGCCCAACGAAAAAATTCGTTCGTGAGTTGTCGCCCCACACCTTTATTACGGAAAGTTTCGGCGACAAACATAACCTCGAGCTCTGCAAGTCGACTCGGCTGTCGATAGGGCTCGGAAGTCTTACAGCCCGCCGCTAAATATCCGACAATCTCGCTATCTCTTACCGCAACGATTAGGAGCGCATCTTCCGAATCAATCTTAGCCCCAAAGTAGACGCGCGCTTCGTTTGACTGCGACCACTGCATATTTAGAGTAGGATCAAATTGCTCGTCGTAATCGAAACCTTGCTGACTAAGCATTAATACTTGATCTAGGTCTGAGGATTGAGCAGTTCGAATTTGCATTTGAAGTTCTTTAACTAGCTAGAGCGGCTTAAAGGTGCGGCGCGTTTGCGCGGCCGCACCATTTGTTTGTTCTCACGCAATTCTAGCATCCAATTTCCGATTATTCCATGGAAGACTAGCGTAATTAACGTATATACGATAATATGTTTGCATGGGATTCGAAAAAGGCCGAGCAAAATCGAAGTAAGCACGGAGTTTCATTCGAAGAGGCTGCCACTGCCTTCCTTGATTCTGACGGCCTCGATGGGGACGACATAAAGCATTCGAGTTATGAAATTAGAAGTTTTCGGGTCGCCCGCTCAGCTTTGGGAAGAATTTTAACGGTTATTTATACAGTGAGGCACTCGGACGATGGGAAGGATGAAATCAGGATCATCAGCGCGCGGCGGGCGTCGCGCGACGAACGCACGGCCTACCACGGACAGAAAAATTGATTTTTCTGACATTCCGGAATTGAGCCGGGAACAACTTAGGAGTGCTCGCCGAGTAGGTCGGCCGTCCACTGGAAAGGCAAAGCAGTTGATTGCTATCCGAATCTCTCCCGAACTGCTTGCTCAACTGAAACGAATCGCTGACGACGAGGGGAAGCCTTATCAGAGCTTAATGCACGATTTGCTTGAGTTAGCAGTCAAGAAACGTGTGGCGTGAGAACATAATATTGCCCCCTCACCCGCCGCAGAGCTCCCGCACAGTAAATTACTTATTCAATAATTCACCAACGTTTCGGGACTAAAGTCCCCTTCCCCCACAGCCCTTTAGCACCGTCGCGCCAAATTATTACATTAACTCTCAGGAATACAGGAAGGAAAAATAAACACTTCACAGAAGTTATTCCCCCC
>JAFLCA010000063.1 GCA_017302875.1 Deltaproteobacteria bacterium | reverse complement strand
TGGTTACCCTGATGTCCGCCCATTCACTGGGGCAGCGCGCTCCTTTGAGCGCTGAGAATTCCTATGCCGCCGGCAAGGCCAATCCAAAACAGAAAGATAGTGACCGTGATTTTGTCTCTGACTGGGATGAGCTTAACGTTTTTCACACCAATCCCAGACGCAAAGACACCAACCGTAACGGGACTATTGATGGCTTCGAGTATAGCCGCAAGAAGCATCGGTTGATGAAGGATCAGCGCGAGTCCTTCGATAAGGATCCTGACAACGATGGTCTGACAAACGAGGAAGAGGCCTACTGGGGCACGGACCCCAAAAACCCTGACACTGATGGCGACGAGATAGTTGACGGAAATGAGGATGCGGACCTAAACGGAATCGCCAATGAGGATGAAGACGATCGTCCCGGTGCTGCGCCAACGCGAGAAGATCTCGATGATAACGGCGGCGTGTTGCCGACTGCAACGCCCAAGCCAAAAGCTACCTCAACGCCTACGCCAGCGGCGACATCGGGATCTGGACCGACTCCGACCCCCACGCCAGGAAGCTGTTTCGATGAGCTTGGGCGCACGCACTGTTTCGGAATTCCAAACGGTTTGACCGGCACGATCTCAAGCGGAGCTTTCGCATGGGCTAATTTGTGCAGCGGCTGTCACGGGTCGGATGGTCGCCCGCCAAAAAGCTTTCAAGAGATTAGCACAGCGCTATCGACCGTGTCCGCGATGCTTGGGTTAAGCGTGAGTTCACAGCAGCGAGCGGACATTACCGCATTTCGAAATCGACCGTAGGGGGAAGTATGAAGCGCCTCGTGTTCTTGGCATTGTTTATCATATCTTCCGCGCAGTCGGTGCTTGCGGTTGTCCCCGGCGCACCATCGCCTGACTTCGCCTTGCATTCTCTTGATCAGAAATCCACCAAGTTGAGTGAGTACCGTGGGAAAGTCATTCTACTTGATTTTTGGGCCTCCTGGTGCGGGCCTTGCAAGGAATCGCTGCCGTGGCTGCAATCGATGCAAGAAAAATATGGACAACGCGGCTTTCAGGTTATCGCAGTAAATGTCGACCAAAATTCGGACGACGCCAAATCCATGCTCAAAGAATTAGGGGTCTCGCTTCTAACGCTTCTTGATCCCGCCGGAGTTACTCCCGAGATGTATGACCTACAGAGTATGCCCAGTTCATTTCTGATCGATCGCGAAGGAAAGATCAGAATTGTGCACTCGGGATTCTCGCGATCGGACCGTGAACCGCTGGAGCATGCCATAGTTTCTTTGTTGTGAACGTTCTCGTTGATGCGAGAGCGAACTGGAGAAAAGTTGGGGGAATAATATGAAGACCAATATTTTGTGGGTTGTTTTCGTGGCGCTGGCGCTGGCCTGCGCCGGATGCACTCCGGTAAAGCCGTGGCAGAAAGGCAACCTTGCCAAATCCCAAATGGCTTTCGATCCAGACCCACTCGACGCCAAATTTAGGCAGTCTGTGTATGATTCGAAAGAGGGAAGCTTCGGTGGGTACGGGCTTGGTGCCGGCGGTTGTGGGTGTAATTAAGGCCGCCGCAGCAAATGGCAAATCACTCCAAGTCTCCCACCGCTTCAACAAAGATCACGCAGCTCCTGTCTGCAGCCCTTGCCATCCCAGGGCTAGGGCTAGCTTCGTCGGCGCAAGCGCAATCAATGCCTGATGCGCCGATCATTCGAATCCGTTACGCGGATTACGATGATTATCAAAGTGGGAAAGAGGATCGTATCTCTGTTCAGTCTCCGATGGTTTCAATAACCACGCCGATTAGTGAAACTGATGTGCTCGAGGCAGGGTTTACCTACGACAGTGTTTCCGGTGCGTCGCCATACTACCTCAGTACTTTATCTGGTGCTTCAGGCACAGGGATTCACGATAACCGAAGAGCAGGTGACGTAAAATTAACTCACTACTTCAGCGACTTCAGTATAGGGGTGGGCGGACGCGTCTCTGACGAAGATGATTTTCTATCGCGCGGAGGCCTCGTTGATGCGCATATCTGGACGCCTGACAAAAACACCACTTTTACCTTGGGGTTTAGTATCGATAGTGATGACATCAGTTCAACGCTGCAACCTGACTTCAGCGCGGATAGAAGAACAGAAGGGTATCTCTTTGGGATCACGCAGGTCCTTACGGAGAACTCGATTATGCAGTCGAATCTCAGTTACACGCACGCCAGTGGGTACCAATCTGATCCCTATAAGACTCTAGACAACCGCCCCAGCACACGTGATGCCTGGTCTCTGCTTAGTCGATACAACCTCTTCTTTCCGGAGTATGAGGCTTCGCTTCATGTCGACTATCGCTTCTTTATTGATAGCTGGGGAATTAAGTCTCATACCTTGGACGTCGCGTGGTATCAGCCAGTTGGTAACAATTGGATAGTGCGCCCGAACGTTCGATATTATAGTCAATGTGCGGCACAGTTTTACGAGGGAAATTTTCCTCCGGTGGATTTTGATACGTTTTATTCCGCTGATCAGCGCATGGGAAACTTTGGAAGTATCGGCGGCGGTTTGAAGTTGATTCGAGAGCTGGGAAGGGGGTTTTCCGCAGACATTTCCTTCGAAGCTTTTCTGCAGGATCCTAATTTGAAGCTGGGAAACGGACCTGAGAACGACGTCAAAGATTTTTATGCGACGTTCTTTAGTGTCGGTCTAACCAAGAAATTTTAAGCACGACTCAGACAGTCGAGCATCGCCAAAGAATAACTACAGTGGCATCCCCACATTCCTTCACCTTCACGGTAATGGGCGGTCCGGCCGAGCTAATGCTTTGCGCGGAAGAGGATCTCGCGAAACAGTGTGCCGCGCTTATTGAAGCTGAAGCGCGCCGAATCGAAAAAAAGTTCTCTCGCTACGACGCATCGAGCGCCGTCTCAATACTTAATTCTCAAGCGCAGAAATCAAAGGTCGAAGTAGATTCCGAAGTGGCAGCGCTCCTCAATTACGCGGCTGTTTGCTACGAGCAAAGTGATGGGTTGTTTGATATTACCTGCGGGGTGTTGCGCCGGGTGTGGGACTTTAAGGCTAAGCGAGTTCCGACGCAGGCGGAGGTAAAGGCCGTGCGCAGCCTTATCGGCTGGGAGCAAGTTGAATGGAATCCCCCCTATGTCGGATTCCGCAAGCCAGGAATGGAAATAGATTTCGGCGGGCTAGGCAAAGAGTACGCAGTTGATCGCTGCGTCGCCCTCGCTCAGCAGGCGGGCATCCCTGGGGGATTTGTTAATTTTGCGGGGGATGTTCGCGTAATAGGTCCGCGCCCGGATGGGCAGGCGTGGCGAATTGGGCTGGTACATCCTCGGAAAACGGGGGCAGTATTTGGCTCCGTGGAAATACGGGAAGGTGCAATTGCCACCAGTGGAGATTATGAGCGTTTTTTCGAAGTGGACGGAAAGCGATATAGCCATATCCTCAATCCAAAAACCGGCTACCCCGCCGAAGGGTTCGAGTCCGTCAGTGTGATGGGAGAATCCTGTTTGTTGGCGGGGACGGCTAGCACCATCACCATGTTGCTTGGCCCACAACGTGGACGTGAGTTCCTTGGTGAGCTTGGGTTACCTTATGTCCTGCGACTTGCGGGAGGTCAGGTCGAATATTTCCCACACACGGTTGGGTTAGATCGTTCTGAATAAAGAAATCTCTTCAACAGCGGCGGAAGTTTGATAGACTACAGTCATGCCGGCACTTGAAGTTAGACCTGCACCTACTGAGGCACCTGCTGAATCCCTCGACCAGGCAGCAACGCATGGTTCGAGGCCCAACAGGTCGTCGGCCTTCCTGACGATGGTTTCGCTTAGTTTGGGAGGTCTCGGCGTGGGAGTTTCCAGTTGCTCCGTGCCTCCTATGGAGCGTTTCCCCGATTCTGGCATCCATTCTCTTGAAGTTAAGACGCCTGAAGTTGCGAATACCTGCGTCCAACTCGATTCCGTTGCAAATAAGCTTGAACGATTAGAGACCGTGCGCGCCCAATCTGCTGTGCTCTTCTGGCCCATATTGTCGGTAAGCCCGTCTCTCAAGCAGCGTTATGATAACGCGGTAGAATGTCACCGAGAACTCTGCCGTACGACTTGTGATTATAAGATGCAATTGCTTGGGGTGTACGGAGCCGATTGCGATGTTAGTGCGATTGGTGCCTGGGCTGATAAGACGTCAAAAGATCTCGACGCAATCTTGGAGCTCGTTGATTACGTGCAGACGCACGGAGGCCGTTGGAAGTCCGGCTGGGTAGCGCCCGCAGGCTATGAATTTATCAAGCCAATCAATTAGCCGCAGCGGAAGCCTGCAAAGTGAATGATTCGACAGAAGAGCGAAATCATTGCTTGGATGATTGTATAGAAGAATTTGATGATGCGATCGAACATGTCGTCTGAGGCAGTTTGGACAACCGGGAAGCCCTCACTGCATTGAGACGGAGGAAACTCAGCGGCAGCGTTTCTTACCCAATACAGAAGTCCTACGCCTACCACCAGGGGAGCAACTAAAAATATCTTTCGATGTGTGCGCATTGCCGGTCCTTTTAGCGGTATCACCATCCCGTGCGAGATGCCGTAAGTTTGCGGAGAGGCTCGAGGTTTTTGAAAAACACCTTCGCTATATCTTTTTTGACTAAGAATTAGCCCAGACCTATTCTTTTCAATCTGATTATAAGGTGTGCATGGCAGAGAAAACAGCAAAAAATTCAATGTCGCGGAAGCATGGGCGATTCCTGCTTAGCCGAGACACCTTCCGGGTAAATGTATTGATCTACTTTCTGACCTGGACGAGTTTGGCGCTTATCCTTTGCGCCGTTTTCCTGCAGCCGGAGTCCATTTCCGGCTTGTGGTGGGTGGTGCTCGTTACATTTTTCAATACCTTGGCCGTTGGTCTTTCGCATCGCGAGATGCTGAGACTCACCATCGCTCAAGAAATTGAAATCATCGCCGATAGTCGCGTGCGCGAATCCGAAGTTAAGACCTCCAAAACAGAATCCAAGGGAGAGTCCTCGGCCTCGCTATTTGACGAGGAGAGCTGCGCAGCCTCGTCGGAGCGCTTGGCTCGGCAATAAAGAGCTGCCAAACCTTTAGTTTTTTTAGGGTGCTCCGATACGCTAGAGGGGCCTTGGTAACGGAACTTCGTATGTCACGCACTTTACGGTTCGCTTTACTCTTTGCATGTCTTTGGGCAGGCGTCGACTCTGCATACGCTGGATCCAAAATCCAGATTACGGCGGTGGCGGTGAATGACCTTGGACTTGGCGCTGCCAACCCGCCAATCCCCTTGGTTGATACGTATCAGGATGAATGCGGTACGATCGATGAGCCAAGTCCGGAGCCTTTTTACGATGCCATCGCGAATATCACGGTCGTAAACACGACCCGTGAAACCGTGCGCTTCAAGGATTTTTCCTATCGATTTGCTCAAGGTGGAACTCAGTATTCCTCGCCGATTCTCGCGCCCGGCAATTCGTTTGAAGTGCCGGCGGGGGGCAGGGCGACTGTCGTAGCCAGTCTGTTCATGGGCATTGATGATCGCAGAAAATTTTTTGCAGGAGATGCGACTCCGGTTGCGATTTATGCAGGGCCGATTTCTGTAACGTTCACTTTGAAGGGAAAACGCGGAAAGAAAAAGCGTGTCACGGTCTCGGCAACTTCGACGGTAAGTTTCTCCAATTACAACCGCTGTCCGAATAGCTAACGTTCGTCAGTGCAGTTTTACACTACCGCGAGTCTCTAACGGAGCGCTGCGAGTCTCCATACAGTTCCCGGACCCGGCGACTTCTCCCGTTTTTGCATCCACGACTGAAATAAATACACTCGTAGAGGCGCGACGAAGTTTCACGGCGTAACTTGCGCCCTTCTCGGCGCGAAGGCTGGCCCGACAATTTCCATAAAAAGCAGTCTCGACACAGTAGTTTCTCCAGTAACACTGCTGATCGGAGAAGGTATAGTCGCAGGTAGCTTCGTGCTCGCCTGGAACAACTTGTAGTCCGCTGTCGAAGACTCCTTGGCCTACTCCGTCGACTGCTAAGTAAGAGGTGTCTATGTCTTTTGGGGAATAAAACTGAACGGTCGCTAAGTCAGCCTCTGTCATACCGGGAGGAATCTTAACGGAAGTTTTGCTGCAAGCGCCAAGCAGAATAAGTAGTAAAAATAGGAAATTAGCTCGAAAGGTAGGGTAAGTCTGCATATAGAGGTACAATAGGGCGCAGGGCCACCGCCATCGAGTTCACCGTGACATGTGTTTTTGAGGTTGAGCAAGCCCATATGTGTGCACTATCTCCTGACCATCAGCCATCGACGCCTGCACAGCAAACGCCGGCGCCTGAATTTCCAACTGAATTTACAGAGAACGCGATGTCTGGGGGTACCTCCCCGGGCCTTCAACTATCCTTCCATCGTGAGTTTCGGGTCCCAGCAAATGTTAGGACAGCAGAATCGATGCTCACTTGGATCTCGGAGTTTAAGACTGCGCTTATCCTCGATGTCACGAAATTTTCTAAGGATGCGCTGGAGGGCGGCTGTTGGGGCGAGCTTGCTAAAGGAGAGCAGCGCTCCGCTTCAGTTCCGCTTAACTATGCGGCGGAAGAATTGATCGCCAATTCCTTCTACTACGGCTTATTGAAATTAACGAGCGATGAGCGGAGGTGCTTTTTCAGTACCGCTGATACGCCCGAACGTCAGGCAGTCTTTGCGAAGGTTGAAGCTGCACTCACGAGCCCTGGCGCACATTCTTTTATGGCTAGTTTCAGTGTGGAGTTTGGCTCCGGCACGTTGAGAGTTACAACGTATGATGATGGGCACTTCCCTGGTTTCGAACACCAGCTTGAGGACGTAGAACGAGCGAGAAATGCTGAGGTAGTTGATGTACGAACAATCGGGCGCGGGCTGGACCTTATCGTGGGCATGTTTGATCGAGTACGGCGCGATCCTGACAGCAAGGCACTCGTTTGGGAAAAGGACTCAGAGGCGACGAAAGAAAGAGCTAAAAGAATGTACGCCGAACCTGATGCTGCTAAGGAAGGGAAGGAAACCTCCGGGTTGCTCTAGATACTTTACATTTCGCCTATAAAGCGGCCCTTTCGTAGGGCAGCGTGGTCGAGCGCGTTCATATAATTCTCGGCAGCAATAACGAAACCTTCGTCGATCGCATGCAGCACAGATTGAATTGTCGGAGTTGGTGTGAGAGCCAGGCGCGCGCGTTCCAGTTCCTCGCGCACAGGATCGAGAATCTCAGTTAAGAAAACATGTCGAGCATCTTCGTTGTGAAGGAGAAAAACTAAGCTTTGCTCTCGAAGATGACGATTCAGAATCGAAGCGCTGACAGTCTGTAACTCGGCGATGCGCGAGGGGGCGGGATGATGTACCGCGAGCTGTTTCAAGATGTAATTCCGCAACGCGTGGGTGAGGGACGTGTCAAATTCCAGCGCTTCATTCTCCGCTTTTCGTTCAGCAGAGGGCATCCGCGCTTCTTGGTCATGCGCTAGTTGATCTTCAAGGGCCGCCTCAAGAGGTTTAAACAGCCGGGCGTCCTGCATGGCAATCTCTCGAAGACTTTCACGAATCTCTCGATTGCAGCGCAATAACTCGCGAAATTCAACACTGGCCGCGGTGTCGACCGGGAGGTGAATCTCAAGTCGGCGGTCCCAGGGAAAGGCCTTTTGTCGACGTACTTCGGGTGCTTCGACATCGTTTAGTTCAAGGACGCTTCGCGCGAGTAGCTCGTGGGCGAGATCCTGCGAAATGCCATGCTCAAAGAACACAAGATACCCCGTTCCTTTCACAGAGGTTGGTTCCATGCAGTGCGCATGTAACAGCAGTGAGAGTTCCTGAGCCAGTAGGTGGGGTCTCGATACCTGTTCGCTCGAAAACGCTAAAGATTCGTAGGAAGGGGTGGGCTGTGACCGCAACTCCGAGGCGATAGATGGGCTGTGTTGGAATCGCGTGTAATGCTCGGTGAATTGCGATAACTCAAGGCGTCGATGCAAGGAGTTGACTGAGCTTGAAAGATGAAGCGCTTGTTGAAACCGCGGATCTTCTGCAACGTCGCCCGAAACGCTGATCGCTAATTTCGTGACTCCATGCTCCGCAATCCAAACGCAGCGTACCGACTTCGGATCCGGCAGCACGTCGCGTAAGGTTAATAGTAAAGCGCGCGCTGCGCCTTCATTCGAGATCTGGCAAAGATACTCTCTACCCGCATAGTCGGATCCGCGCTGTTCGCTGTTGTGAGTGTCGCAGGCTCTCCAGGGGAGACCGGTCGCCCCTTCTAAACTTGAGAGCGTTGCGGTTATCACTGGATCGGGTATCTGGAGTACTGAGGTGCGTTCGATTCTTTCGGCTAATTCCGGTTCGAAGTTCTGCTGTGCCTCTTCCGGCAAGAGTCCCGCATTCTCCAGCGCGCGCCATTGAAAGCATAAGCTCAATTGTGCGAGCTCACGGTGGCCTGGGAGCGCGAGGCAAACGATTCTGTCCGCTACGATTCGTAGCGCCAGTGCGCGATGTGGAGGATTATCGAGAATAACCTCGGGTGAACCGATGGTGCTTTTGTGCGAATCGAAAAATCCATCGAGGGCTCTACCAATGGAGCTTTCGGTCTCTGGATGGGTGAGAGCCGCTTGAATTGCTGGTTCGTTGAATGACTTGGCAACTTCGATCAAGCAACTACGGTACTCGACGAGGAACTGTAATGCTGATTCAGAAATGGCTGTGGGCTGCTGGTGTGACAACATGGAAAAATCACCGACTCCGTACAACTAAAGCAGGTACGAGCGATTTTATAAACCAAAGTGCGATTGAATCCCAGCCTTAGATGGTGGTTTTACGCGTCCTTACGCTTGACGAGCGTTAAAATCGTATACAGGGCCACGGCCTCAGCATTTTGATTGCTAACTTCGACGTCCCAGGCAACAACACCTTCTGGTGTTTCCTTAACCGTCTTCTGCTTACAGGTTAACTTAACCTGAATGGTGTCGCCGATGTAGACCGGCTTCACAAAACGCAAATTCTCGAGGCCATAGTTTGCCAAGACAGGACCCGGTGCGGGATCAACGAAAAGTCCTGCAGCTGCTGCAATGACGAAATATCCGTGTGCCACACGCTTTTCAAAGAGCGAGGTGCGCGCGGCGATATCGTCCATGTGGGCATAGAAGAAGTCTCCGCTAATGCCGGCGAAATTTACGATATCAGCCTCGGTGATAGTACGGCGATGGGTGGTGAGCGTTTCACCAATTTCGAGTTCCTCGAAAAATTTGCGGAACGGGTGCCGCGTCGCTTCCGGGCGATCGGCGCCGCGCATCCACTGATTGCCAATGTGACTCAGTGTGGTAGGGGAGCCCTGCAAAGCAGTTCTCTGCATGTAGTGCATAACACCACGAATACCACCCATCTCTTCGCCTCCGCCCGCTCGTCCCGGACCACCGTGCACGAGGTGCGGTAGCGGGGAGCCATGCCCCGTGGATTCCTTGGCGCAGTGACGATTTAGAATCACCATACGGCCATGGTAGGGGGCCGTGCCGAGAACCACCTTCTTGGCGGTGGCATCGTTAGCCGTAAAGAGTGAGCCGACAAGGCTTCCACGTCCAAGACGAGCTAGCTCGATCGCTTCATCAATGTTGGCGTAACCCATGACCGTATTTACAGGTCCGAACGCCTCAACTGAGTGCGGTTCGCTCTTTTTGAGAGGATCCTTGCAGTACAACAGAACAGGCGGAAAGAATGCGCCTTTCCCCTTATCTGCGCCGACGACTTGAAAGTCTTCCGGCTGTCCAAATGCAATCTCACCAGCATGTTTGAGCAGTTCAAGATTCCGTTTAACGTCTCCAACCTGCGATTTTCCGGCCAGCGGGCCCATCTTGACGCCCTCGACAGCAGGATCGCCGACCTTAACATCTCCAAGTCGTTTTTTGAGCGCTGTGATAACGTCTCCCACCATTTCCTGGGGGACGATGGTTCGGCGAATAGCTGTGCATTTCTGCCCGGCTTTCACGGTCATTTCGCGAGCGACTTCCTTTACGAAAAGATCGAATTCCTCCGAGCCGGGGGCAGCGTCAGGAGCAAGGATGCTGCAATTGAGCGAGTCTGCCTCCATATTGAAGCGAACCGAATGCTCCACGATTGCAGGGTGAGACTTGAGCCTCTTTCCTGTATCGGCCGATCCGGTCAGCGTGACAACATCCTGGCAGGTCATGTGATCGAGCAGGTCGCCGGCGCTTCCGCAGATAAGCTGCAATGCGCCTTCAGGCAGAATTTTTGATTCGATCATGGCCTTCACCATTTTTTCGGTCAAAAACGAAGTTACGGTCGCCGGTTTGACAATGGCGGGAACTCCGGCCAAGAAAGTTGGGGCCAGCTTTTCCAACATTCCCCAGCAGGGGAAGTTGAAGGCGTTAATGTGAACTGCGACGCCTTCGAGCGGGACACAAATGTGTCGCCCGACGAACGTTCCACCTTTTGAAATGTTTTCGAGATTGCCCTCGATCAAGTACGGTTCATTAGGAAGCTCTTTACGCCCTTTGCTGGCATATACGTAGAAGGTTCCGATGCCGCCTTCGATATCAATCCAAGAATCGACCTTCGTAGCTCCGGTGGCGGCGGAGATGGGGTAGAACTCATCCTTGCGATCCATTAAGTACTTCGCCATGGCTTTGAGCATGAGCGCGCGTTCATGGAAGCTCATAGCGCGCAATTTCTTGCCGCCCACCGTTCGGGCGTAGTCCGCCATGGCGCGGAAGTTCAAGCCTTCGCTGCTGGCTTCAGCTACTTTTTCGCCGGTCACTGCATGAAATAACTCAGTGCCTTTGCCTTTCCCTTCAATCCATTGACCTTCAGCGTAATTTTGCAATCGCATACGTAATTCCAATTAAGATTTAGTTTGAGTCCAGGGTTTGTAGTTGATTTCCATTTTAGGCCGATCTTTCGGCGTGGTGCGTAGCGGCTCGCAGGGTTTGAGTGTTGCGTATAGTTGGCTTGGCAGAGCTTGATACAGCGCTGTTCCGTCTGTCTTCCATGCGATCATTTCATCGCTCACGTCCTTAACTATCTTGGCTGGATTGCCGACGACGACTTTTCGATCCGGAATGATTGTTTCGGCAGGTACGAAGCAAAGCGCACCGACGATACATTCGGCCCCGATTTTTACATTGTCCATCAGCACTGCATTCATTCCCACTAAGGAATTTCTGCCGACATTCGCGCCGTGTACGACAGCGCCGTGGCCGATATGAGCACTCTCCTCAAGAATGACCGTGACCCCTGGGAACATGTGGATGGTGCAATTCTCCTGCACGTTGCAACCATCCTTGATGATTATCTCGCCCCAATCTCCGCGAATTGCAGCACCCGGCCCGACGTACACATTCCTTCCGATGCTGACGTTTCCGGTAACGGTGGCATTCGGATGTATGAAAGCAGATTCATGAATGACAGGTTTGAAGCCTTGGAACTCAAAAATATTGCTCACGGTTACCCCACGCGTTCAACGATTGCCGCCATTCCCTGTCCGACGCCGACGCACATGGTGCAAAGGGCATAGCGCTCATTCCGGATCTCAAGTTCGTGCAGTGCCGTCAGAACGAGGCGAGACCCCGACATTCCAAGAGGATGTCCCAGGGCGATTGCTCCACCGTTCGGATTAATGCGAGAGTCGTCGTCTTTTAATCCTAATTCTCGGATGCACGCGAGCGACTGAGCGGCAAACGCTTCATTTAATTCAATCACTGAAATATCGGAAAGCTTGAGGCCGGCACGCGCCAAAACTTTTTGCGTGGCGGGAACGGGACCAATCCCCATAATACGCGGCTCAACTCCTGCAACCGCTGTTGCAATGATCCGGCCGCGCGGTTTGAGGCCCTGCGACTTCGCAGCGCCTTCCGACGCCAGTAATAGTGCACAGGCCCCGTCGTTCAGACCTGCGGAGTTGCCAGCGGTCACGCTGCCTTTGCCGTCGGTCCGGAATGCGGGCTTCAATTTTGCGAGTCCTTCAAGTGTCGTCGAGGGGCGAAGAAACTCGTCATGCTCGAAGCTGATAGTTTCTCCTTTTCCCTTTGGTACTGCGACAGCGACAATCTCAGTTTTAAAGCGACCGGCCTCGCGCGCGCGAGCAGCCTTGAGTTGCGAGCGAAGCGCGAACTCGTCTTGATCAGCTCGACTGATCGAGAATTTTTCCGCGACGTTTTCGGCGGTTTGCCCCATTGAGTCGACGCCATACATTTCCCGCATGCGCGGATTAACGAACCTCCAGCCAAGGCTTGTGTCGAAGAACTCAACATTGCGAGCGAAAGGGGTTTCGGACTTTGAGAGAACGAATGGAGCTCGTGTCATCTGCTCGAGACCGCCTGCGATGAAGACATCTCCCTCGCCTGCAGCGATTGCTTGCGCAGCACTTGCAACCGAGTTTAATCCGGAGGCGCACAAGCGATTGACCGTTTGTCCGGCCACAGAGATGGGGAGTCCACCAAGCAGCGCAGACATTCTGGCGACGTTTCGATTGTCCTCGCCGGCTTGATTGGCGCAGCCCATCAGTACGTCCTCGATACTCTCTTTTGACAACCCCGATTGTCGCTCGCATAAGCGTTGTATCACCAACGCGCCCAGTTCATCCGCGCGAACTGCGGACAACGAGCCGCCAAGCGAGCCAATTGGAGTTCTGACACCATCGATTATTAATGCGTTCTTCATACAGCCTCTGGAAAAAATTTCTTCTGGGTTCGGTACACTGTGCCGCGAAAGATCGCCACAACGACAGCGTTCTGATTCTTGACCTCGACATCATAAAATCCGACTTTGTCAGTGCAGCGCAATTCGCGCGCTACCGCAGTTAGCTCATCGCCTTCGAGTACCGCCGTTGGGTACGACATACTGGTGTCGAGCGCGACACTGATTCTGCCATGGCTATTCGAGGCGAATGCGAGCGCGGAGTCAGCGAGGGAATAGGCGATGCCGCCGTGACAGGTGCCGAATCCGTTCAGCATTTCCTTGCGAATTTTCATTTTACAGGTAACGCGGCCAGGCCCGAAATCGTGCACGCTAATTCCCAGCCAGGCTGAAAAGCCATCCGCAGACAGCATCTTTGCGAGAACGTCGTCAGCTAACTTCTGTGATGTCATGCGGCTGAATAGAAAGTTTCCTTATTGCGGGCCATACGCTTAAGCAGCGGGTTTGGGCGATAGCGATCCTCGCCGTATTCCTCCTGTAGCGCTTCGAGACGGCTTAGAATGGTTGAAATTCCGATTTCGTCAGCCCAGCGTAGCAGGCCCTTGGGATAATTCACTCCCTTGGTCATCGCTAGATCGACATCCTCAACCGTGGCAATTTTCAAGAACACCGCATCGGCGGCTTCGTTAATCAGCATTGCCAATACTCGGTTGAAGATTTCAGTTCCCAACTTCTTGTCTTTACTCGGTGCCGGGGGTGCGGCCTCTGGTGCGTACTCATAGTAGCCGCGCCCTGTCTTGCGTCCAAACAAACGAGCCTCCACGATACGTTTCTGGGTGATGGAGGGTTTGAAACGCGGGTCATAGAAGAAGGACTCGAAGACGGACTCGGTGACTTTGAGGTTTACGTCGTTACCGATGAAGTCCATTAATTCAAAGGGACCCATGCGAAAGCCGCCGATTTCCTTGAGGGCCCAGTCGATGGTTGCAATATCAGCGATCCCCTCCTCGTACTGACGGATCGATTCCGAATAGAAGGGCCGGGCGATGCGATTTACAATGAATCCCGGAGTATCTTTGGCCAGTACGGTAGTCTTGCCCCAGCTGTCGATCAAGCCTCGCGAGGCATCGACGGTGAGTTCGTCTGAGAGCAGGCCCGGAATGATTTCAACAAGCGGCATGACTGGAGCCGGGTTGAAAAAGTGAATGCCAAGTACGCGCTCGGGGTGCTTGCAGGTCGATGCTATCGAAGCGATTGAAAGGGAAGACGTATTCGAAGCTAATATGCAGTCAGCTGAAACGATCGTTTCGAGTTTGGAGAATATTTCTTGCTTCACCTTGGCGCTCTCGACGACAGCTTCTATTACAAGCGAGCAGGGAGCGAATGCGCCAAGATCTTCCCCGAATGATATTTTTTTCAGAATCGAGTGTGCTTCCGTTTCACTTAACTGCCCCTTGTCGACTTGTCGACGCAAGGCTTTGTCGTTTGCGATTTGTGCCTTTGAAATCTGATCGTCACTGCTGTCAAATAGTACGACGGGATGTCCACGAGTCGCGGCCAGCTGTGCGATGCCGCCTCCCATTGCGCCGGCTCCGACTACGCCGATGACCGCTTTTTCTGAAAGAGTTCGCATTAGGCACCTCGGAAAATTGGTTTGCGCTTTTCAATGAAAGCCTGAACGCCTTCGTTGTAGTCATTGGTGCGCCCCGCATCGTCTTGCAGCTGAGCCTCGGTTCGCAATTGTGTTTCGAGATCTTGATGTAGAGAGGCGTTTAGCGCGCGCTTAATCAATCCGAGTCCCATCGTTGGCTGTGTTGCAAGAAATGCAGCAGTTGAAAAACTTTCTTCAAGCAGGCTCTCTGGGGCACACACTTTATAAATCATTCCAATTTTGTGGGCCTCTTCTGCGCTGACTTTCTCTCCGAGCATCATCAGTGCGGTTGCGCGAGGCAAGCCGATAAGGCGCGGTAGAAAGAATGTGCCGCCAGAATCCGGAATAAGGCCGATCTTCGAGAAGGATTGAACAAAAGAAGCTGACTGAGAGGCAAAGACAAGATCACAAGCGAGTGCCAGGTTCGCGCCAGCGCCAGCGGCAACGCCGTTAACTGCGCATACAACCGGTTTCTCGAGGCGACGCAGCGCCAGAATGATGGGGTTATAGCAATCTTTTACAATTTCACCGAGACGCGGCGGAGGGTCGCCCTCTTTGGGAAGAACGGCTGCCAGATCCTGTCCAGCACAAAAGGCGCGTCCGGCTCCGGTCAGCAAGACCGCGCGAACCATTGCTTCAACTGCGCACTCTTTGATGGCGCTGTGCAGCTCCTTTGCCATTTCTCGGTGGAAGCTATTGAGGACGTCGGGTCGATTGAGCGTGATTACCGCGACGGAATTCTTAATCTCATGGCTGATAAACTGAAAATTCATAGAGCGTCCACGCCAGGTTTACAGAAGAAGGTCTAGTTTTAACTTCCGAAAGTTAAAAAGGGAAGGAAATTACCGATAAAAAATAATAGCTTAGCCAAGTTTGTGGGTGTCCCAAGTTGTTTTGCCGTGGCCCCGCGCGACGGAAAGTTCAAGTCTACGGATTTATTCTATAAACGACGTTCTATGTGTGAGCTTTGGTGATTGATCCTGGTCGCCTGGGCGCTTACTATCTCATTCATTTTTCACGCTTTAAGGATGAGCTGGGATGCCTAAGCAGTCTGAACTCGACACGCGCTTTGACTGGAAGAAGATCGCCTACCTGACTTTGGTGTCGCGAGCAATTGATGCTCTTGAAGAGACGAAGTTACTTCCTGAAAAAAAAGTCATCTACCAATTCTCTGCACGTGGACATGATGTCGCGCAAATAATGCTTGGCTCGCTCCTCGATCATGATCATGACGCAGCCGGTGCTTACTATCGATCGCGCCCTCTTCTGCTGTCCCTCGGATTGAGTTTAGAGGATGCCATTGCAAGCCCGATGGGGAAGAGCGGTGGTTTTAGTGACGGTCGCGATATCGGAGTGGTTTGTAATTTGCCACGCAAGAAAGGCGCCGCTGTTTTGCCGATGTCAGGTGACGTTGGTTCACAGTACACCCCGATTGCCGGTTGGGCGCAGTCCGTTACGTATCACCGCGACGTTCTCAAGGACGATTCATACAAAGGTTCTATCGGAGTCGTCTTGGGCGGCGATGCATCAGCGGCAACCAATGGATTCTGGTCTGCGCTGACTATCGCAACGACGTTGAAACTTCCGATGCTGTTCTATATCGAGGATAACGGTTTTGGCATTTCCGTTACTTCTGAGAAGCAAACTCCTGGCTGCAATATCGCTGCGAATCTTGCTTCCTTTAAGAACCTGTTGATTCTCGATGGCGATGGGACAAAGCCGGCTGAAGCCGCAAAGCTATTGGGGCAAGCAATTGATCATGCGCGCGCGGGCAAAGACGGCCCCGTATTGCTGCGTTTGACGGTGCCGAGACTGTCGGGTCACTCGGGTCAAGATACTCAGGCGTATAAGAGTAAAGAGTTGATTGAGAGCGAGCGCGCCCGCGATCCTTTGCCTCGGCTTAAGCAATACCTTGTCCCGGCGCAGTTTTCGGAACAGCAATGGGCCGAGTTGGAGCAGAAAGCTAGTGCTGATGTCGCCCGGGCTTTGGAAGGTGCGCTGGCTCGACCAGACCCTGAACTTTCAACCGCTTTGAAACACACCTTCGCGGAGGCGGGAGAGCCGGCGCAGATGGGTGGTTTAGTTGCAAACGGACATACTTTTCCCAAGAGCAGCGAAGAGGTCCAGTCGGAGCCCACTCGCACGAATATGCTAACTGCAATTCGGCGCACCCTCGAAGTCGAATTGAAAACCAATCCAAAAGTTATTGTATTTGGTGAGGACGTCGGGCCAAAAGGCGGTGTGCATGCAGCTACGCTTGGCTTGCAAGACATGTTTGGTGCCGAGCGGGTCTTCGACACCTCGCTTTCTGAAGAAGGAATCATCGGCCGAGCTGTGGGCATGGCCATTTCAGGTCTGATGCCGGTCGCAGAGATCCAGTTCCGAAAATACGCCGACCCCGCGCAGGAGCAACTAAATAACTGCGGCACCATGCGTTGGCGAACTGCCAATCGCTTCGCTGCTCCAATCGTCGTTCGTATGCCAGGTGGTTTCGCAAAGTGTGGCGATCCCTGGCATTCAGTGAGCGGAGAAGTTTTGTGGGCCCATGCGGTTGGATGGCAAGTTTGCTATCCCTCGAATGCCGAAGATGCAGTTGGCCTGTTGCGCGCGGCGATGCGGAGCAGCAACCCCACCATCTTCTTTGAGCATCGGCATATGCTCGACACACCGTGGGCAAGACGCCCCTATCCGGGAGATACCTATCTCCTGCCGATGGGGAAGGCCAAAATCGTGCGCCCCGGTAGCGCCGTAACGGTGGTGAGCTGGGGTGCTTTTGTCGAGCGTTGCGAGCTTGCGGTGCAGCAGTCCGGAATAGATGCGGAGCTTATCGATCTGCGAACCATTTCTCCGTGGGATAGAGAAGCAGTTCTTGCGTCTGTCAAAAAGACTCGGCGCTGCTTGATTGTGCATGAAGACACCATCACCGCAGGTTTCGGTTCGGAGATCGCTGCGACGGTAGCTAAGGAGTCTTTCTTCAATCTTGATGCGCCAATCGAACGCATGGCTGTTCCCGATATCCCGATTCCATACAATATGCCGCTTATGGAATCTATTCTGCCGAGCGTCGAAGGTATTGCGGCGAAGATTGCTGAATTGAGCGAATTCTAACAGAGGAAAGCAGATGACGAAGCTAATCGATATTATCATGCCGACTGGTCAACAAGAGGGTACCCAATCCGTCGTTGCGCGCTGGTTCAAGCAAGTTGGTGAGTCCGTTGTACAGCATGAGCCAATTCTCGAGATTAGTACCGATAAGGTAATGATGGAGCTTCCTGCGCCCGCGAGCGGAGTGCTGAAGGAAATTCTCAAGAACGAGAACGATGAGATTCAACCTGGAATGCTTCTGGGGCGAATGGAAGAAGGGGCTGCTGCTTCAGTCGCGGCAAGCGCTCAGCCAGAGTCCAAACGCGCCTGCCCAGCCGCCACCTCCGATGCGGCCGCGGCGGAACTGAGTCCGGCTGTGCGTAAGTTGCTCAAAGAGCACGGGCTAGAGGCAAGTCAGATTTCGGGGACTGGTAAAGGCGGACGCATCTCTCATCAAGATGTGATGGCCTTTATCGAGCAGCGGGGCGCTTCCGCCCCTTCGCGCAGCGCGAGCAAATTGCAGGGGAAAATGGTCAAGCACGACCAAATGCGGCGTAATATCGCCCAGCATATGGTGCACAGCATGAGTATTGCTCCGCATGTGACCTCGGTATTTCAAGCCGATCTATCTCGCATTATCGATCATCGCGAGAAACATAAGCATGATTTTGAGAAGCGCGGAGCCAAGCTTACCTTCACCACATATTTTGTGCGTGCCACCGTAGCCGCGCTTCAGGCTGTGCCGGAAGTGAACAGCCGATGGCATGACGATGCGCTCGAGTTGTTCGAAGACTGTAACATCGGTATTGGCACTGCTCTTGAGCAAGGGGGGTTAATTGTGCCGGTTCTTCAGAAGGCGCAGGATCTGGATCTCTTCGGAACAGCGCAGAAACTACAGGATCTGACTGCCCGCGCTCGCGCTGGAAAACTTGAAACCAAAGACGTGCAGGATGGCACCTTCACGATTTCGAATCATGGAGTCAGCGGAAGCCTCGTAGCTACTCCTATCATAATTAATCAGCCGCAATCTGCGATTCTTGGGATCGGCAAGCTTGAAAAGCGAGCGATCGTAGATGACAGCGCCGGCAGTGATGAGATTCGTGTTAAGCCGATGGTGTATGTCACGCTAACGCTGGATCACCGCGTGCTCGATGGCTTCAAAGCGAATGCGTTCTTGTCGACATTTGTGAAAACGCTTGAGGAGTGGAGCTAGGAACGTGAATTCAGACCTGCAAAGCACCTTACGTTCAGTGATTCGTGAAGTTCCTAATTTCCCGAAGGCGGGCATTAATTTCTATGATGTCACGTCGGTGATGAACGATGGAGCAGTCTTTCGGGAGGTTACCCAGGCATTTCATGATCGCTATGCAGGGCGCAACATCGAAGCGATTGTAGGAATCGACGCGCGTGGATTTGTGTTTGGTGCCGCTGTCGCCCACAGTCTTGGACTGGGATTTATCCCTGTGCGCAAAGCGGGTAAGTTGCCGCCAGAAGTTGAGCAAATCAAGTACGTATTGGAATACGGCGAAGGGGCCCTTGAGATTCACCGCCATGCCATTCGAAAAGGAATGAGGGTTGTGATCGTCGATGATTTGTTGGCAACGGGCGGAACTGCCAAGGGCTCAGTTGAACTTGTTCAGCGTTTGGGCGGTGAGGTTCTAGAATGTGCGTTTGTGGTCGAGCTACTTTTCCTGCCCGGCCGGAAAGTTCTCACACCCGTACCGTCTTACTCGCTGATTCAATACTCGAACTAGATGTATCTACTTCTCTGAGAAACGGCGCGTAGCACGCTCTTATGATTACCCGCCGTACCGCAATTTTCTTCGCCATTTTATCTTCGGTCCTTTCAAGTCTGGGCTGGATTTTCCAAGGCGAGGCGGTGACCGCCTTAAAACCGCTGATCGTCGCGTCAGCTCAGGGCATCCTCACGGGATTCATTTACTATATCCACTTGCGTTGGACTGGCACCGCGTTTCCCCTTGAGAAGCTGAAGCATAATGCACGCGACATGTTTGAGTTCACCTTTTTGCGCGGATTCCTCGCCAGCATTTTGTTGTGTTACGCGCTGGTCACAACCGACAGCATGAAGGCCATGTTTTTCACCAAACTCGAACCTTACTTCATTATATTTTGGTCCTGGATCCTGACCGGACAGACCATTAGCCGTTATCACGGAGCGCTACTGGCAGTTCATATTGTGGGGGCAATTCTACTCTCCACGGGCGGACACTTTGATCTGGGGCACAGCCAATGGGGAGATCTGATGGTTGTGGTTGCGGTCGGGCTTAACTCCTATTCCTATCTGCATGCCACGAGATTGTCGAAAGAGTTAGGCTCCGTGCATGTAAATGGAATTTCTGCTTTTGTTTCGGGGCTATTCTTGTTGCCGTTTGCGCTGGCTTTTTCGCCACTCGCAGCGTGGAATGTTTTCACCTTCGGCTGGTTTAATCTGCTGATGGTAGTGTTGCTATTCAATGTGTTTGCTCTGACGCTCTGGTACACCGCGCTTCGCCATATTGAGGGTTGGTTGGTCTCCGCCTTGCGTGCAGTGGGGCCGGTGTTTGCCGCTCCTCTGGCTTGGATTTTTGTGGGGCAAGAACTGGGGGAGATTCAGATTCTCGGCGCAGCTATTGTCCTACTCACTTCCGCTATGCTGGCTTTGGCCAAGTCAGAGCAGCCTGCTGTAAAAATCTAGATTCAAAGCACGCGCCCGCCTTTCATTACAGTGGGGGATCCGACAATAAGGCCATCTATTTCAATTAGTTAGGCAAAGCGGCTTAATTCACATCGGCAGATGAAGGCTCCATAACATAATGGCAGAACTTTACCCGCAGGACAGCTCACAGGAAGCTACATATGACAGGACCCTCACAAGATACTCGCGGTACGGAACAGAACTCTAATCCAACCGTTGACCCCACTGCCGCAAATCCCATCGAGGATTCTTTGCGTGGTGACAAAACTAACTT
>JAFLCA010000062.1 GCA_017302875.1 Deltaproteobacteria bacterium | reverse complement strand
AGAAATAAACTTGAATGTAGCATTCAAGTTCTTTCATCTCGGCACGGTGATTCTAGACTCAATGGACATTTTTGTCCATCGATAACCGCACTAAATCGGTCGGGATTAAATCCCTTCCTACGCGCTATCGAACGGTTTAGTGCCCTATGCTTCCGGCAAGGCCTGCGAGTCGATTATCTTGTTTAAGCCATCGAGGGCCGCAACTTTGTAGGCTAATGTCAGGGTCGGATAGTTCAACACGGCGTCGGCAAAATAATCGATAGTTCCACCTGTGGCGAGCACGCTTTGCCCCAGATGTATTATTTCCGTGGCGCTTTCACCAATAATATGAACGCCGAGGAGTTGGCGTGTCTTTCTATTAAACAGAAGCTTTAGCATGCCGAAGGTGTCGCCGATTATCTTGCCGCGCTCAACGTCGGCGAAGCGCCCGATGCCTGTTTCGTAAGGCGTCTTGGATTTTCGCAATTCATTCTCTGTTGCACCGACCATGGCGATTTCAGGAATAGCATAGATGCCTGCAGGCGAAGGGATTTTAGCGCCCTGATAGGGCAGTCCGAAGGCATGGCACGCTGCGCGCCGGCCTTGTTCGGTCGAGGTAGACGCCAAGCTCATCTGGCCGATCACATCGCCAACTGCGTATATATGCGAGACTGTCGTGCGGCAGTGCTCATCAACCGATATGTATCCGCGCTCATTCGGAACAATTCCAATTGCGCTTAAGTTCAGTTTTTCGACATTTCCAGTTCTCCCGGCAGACACCAGCACGACGTCGCTTACAATGCGTTTGCCGCCTTCAAGATACGTGACTGCTCGCCCATCCGGCGTGCGGGCGCAACTAGTAACCGTTTCGTTAAGCAATGTGGTAACGCGGTGATCGTGGAGAAAATGGGCGAACTCACCGGAGATTTCATGATCGATAAAACTGAGTAGCTGCGATCGGGCCTCGACGATAGTGACTTTTAGCCCGAGTGCCGCGAACATCGACGCATACTCACATCCGATTACCCCGCCGCCGATAACCGTTAAAGAATGTGGCAGCTTGTTTAAATGTAAGATTCCGTTGCTATCGAGTACGACATCTTCATCAATCACGAAGTTATCAGGACGGCGCGGGCGCGTGCCGGTTGCAATTACAACATTACGAGCCTTTATCGTGCGGCTCTGTCCCTCATGTTCAACGAGAACCGTATGCGGATCGACAAACGAGCCTGTCCCACAAATAATCTCGACCCCGTTTCGAATTAACTGATGGCGCAGCGTCTGCTCGACATCTTCAATGATACCGTCGCTCCACTGCGTAAGATCAGTCATGTGTATGTTTTGCTTAACACGGTACGCTTGCCCGAAATGGCTTCGCACGCGCAAGCCCGAGAGGTGCATAATAGCCTCTCGAAAAGATTTACTGGGGATTGTGCCGTCATGCAGGCAGACCCCGCCGACGTATGGGTTGAAATCGATGACAGCGGCTCGTTTGCCGAGCTTTGCCCCTTGAATAGCCGCCTTTTGCCCACCAGGACCACTTCCGATGGCTACAATGTCAAAATCAAAACCGCTCATAACCTTCTACCTCCAAGCGCTAACCGGCCGTAAAGCAGCCTAAAACCTGGTCACTTCACCGACGAAGGGAGCAATATCACTGCCGAGCCCCTCGAGTTCTGTCGCAATACGCCCCTCTTTATCGAGCCCAAAAATTTTATTCGAATGCGCGATCTCGCCGTCTCCGGCCTGTTGTTGAAAACTGTATCCGAGTAGCACCGCGAGCTTGCGCACGTCGGCTTCGCTGCCGGTCAAAAGATGCCAGCGCGCATCGTCAAGTTTGTATTGCTCTTTAAACTTCGCAAGTGTTTCCGGTGTGTCGTTCTTAGGATCGAGCGAAACGATGACAAATTGAGCATCGGGAACTTTATTTTTCAGAGCGCCGGCGACATTTTTGATTCGCTGCATCGTAAGCGGACACGCAGTCTTACACTTCGTATAAGCAAGCGTCAGCACCACCGGCTTGCCCTTAAAGGACGACATATCAAGAGAGCGCCCTGCTTGGTCCTTCCACTCAAACGGAACAAGGTAGAGCGAGTCGGACGGAGTTTCGACTGCCACAGCGCAGACCGCGAATAAAAGAGAAGCTAATAATGCGCCAATCGTTTTCATAAATCTTTGCCTCCGGCTTTTGGATTATTGGTCGATGTTTCGTTATCGTACGCGCAGCGAAAGCCGAGATTGGCCGTCGTGTAGCGGCCTTTCAGACTGTTACGAAGCGCGTAACGCATAAAGGCAGCATAGTTTGCCTTATCCGTTCCGGACGCAGCTCCTGCGCCGCAAAAAAGATTTTTGAGTTCCTCGCCCTCCCGGCGATTGTCACCGGCTACGAATACGGAATTAAAATCAGCCGTCCATTCCCAAACGAGACCGTGCAGATCATGCACACCCCATGCGTTCGGAGCTGACTTTCCTATTTCAGGAATTTGATTGGTCCCGCCGCTAGGACGGCTATACCACTTTAGCAGCTGCTGGACGAACACGGGGTCGCGAGATGCGTTATGAGAAGTCTCGCTCGCCGCTGCGACAAATTCCCACTCTAACACGGTCGGAAGGCGTCCGCCGCGTGAGGCGCAGAAGTCAGCTGCTGCAAACCACGATACGTGTACCACCGGCCTATTAAGATCTTCATCTAGGGGAGCGTATACTTTAGAACGCACTTCCCAATGTTTGAGATAATTTGAATCGCTTAAAAGATCACGCTGATTGCCCGGCGCCCATGCAGGATTATTCGTGACAAAATCCAAGAAATCTTTGTTCGTAACAGGATAGCGGTCAATCGCAAAAGGATTAACGAGGAGTGTCTGATCGGACTTTTCCACTCCATAGAGCGGTGTAAAAGCCCCCCCGGATATCATAGCTGCTCGGCTCTTCGGCTCGCTTCCGCTCCCCGCCGCTATGAGGACAATAATCAGTAGAGCCGTTAAACTTCGCATCGCGTATCCCTATGCCCTGATGAACGCGAAGTTCATCAGGGCATTTGCTTCATTAGTGTTGCGGCCTTGCCACCTGCTGATCTTTCAGAGCCGCTTTGGCAGCGCGAACTTCTTCAGGTGAGAACGGCTTAGCGCTATTCCCCCACGAATTAGTGATGAAGGTGAGCACGGCAGCAACTGCTTGGTCGTTCAATCCCGTCAGAGCGGGCATTACACTGTCGTAGTCCTTGCCGTTAACTTGGATTTTTCCGGTAAGGCCGTTTATCGGAATGCCGATTAAGTCTTCGCGATTCTTCTGTCCCGCGCGCTTCATCATGTAGTCCGACTTCGCGAGCGGCGGGAAAACTCCCGGAACGCCTTCTCCATTCATCCCATGACACATAAAGCAGTTGTTGTTGTAAGCCGTCTTTCCTTCGGCCATGAGAATTTCCTTTGAAAGCTTCTGAAGCTTTGGATCTTCCTTAACTGCTGCCGCATACTCCTTGCGAAGTTTGCTTGCTTCCATGGCAGACTTATCACCGACGCTGCCTAGGTAAACTTCGTCGACTTCTTTTCCGGAATATATTGCCTTATTCTCGGCCCCGGCCACCTTGAGCATTCCTAAAGCGCCTTTGTTAAACGCTCGGAATATACTGTGGTCAACGAGCACGAGAGTGCCTGGAACTTCAACCTTGAACTCCACAATCGCGGAACCACCCGCCGGAACGAGAGTGGTCTGAACATTGTGCTGGTTTGCAACTGTTCCCCCTTCGCCATACACATTATCAAATATGTCTCCGATGACGTGGAATGACGATATAAGGTTAGGGCCTCCGTTTCCGACAAAGAGGCGAATAGTTTGACCTACATCGGCAGTGATTGCCCCATCGTTCGTCAGAGAACTCGTGCTGCCGTTGAACACCACGTACGACGGGTCTTCATCGATCGCACGTTGCATAGAGAAAGGCTGCAAACCTTTCTCTCCGTGCGCGCCCGCCGTGTAAAACTCGCTCTGCATAACATAGTATTCGCGGTCGACTGCTGGAAGCGGAGTTTCCGGCTGTACGTAAATTAGTCCGTACATGCCGTTAGCAATGTGCATTCCGACAGGCGCAGTCGCACAGTGGTAAACATAGAGCCCCGGATTAAGTGCTTTGAATGTAAATTGGCTTCTATGGCCTGGGGCCGTAAACGTACTTGCCGCTCCTCCTCCGGGACCGGTGACCGCATGCAAATCGATATTGTGCGGAAGTTTATTATCGGGGTGATTTAGAAGGTGGAACTCAACAGTGTCGCCTTGGCGGATGCGAATAAATTTTCCAGGAACCTTTCCGCCGAAAGTCCAGAAACTGTACTGCACGCCATCCGCGAGGTCGCGTTGCACTTCGACCACTTCAAGTTCAGCGATAACTTTTGCAGGAGTCAGGCGAGTAATCGGAGGCGGTACGTTCGGGGCGTCGGTGAGAATCGCTTTTTCAATCGGCAGTTCGGCCAGCGCAGAACTGACCCACATAAGCAGTAGTAGACTCTGCGCTACAATTCTCGATCCCCGAAGTTTCATACGATTGCTCCCAGAATATCTTGTCGTTTCAGACCCATATGCCATAACCAGATCACCTAAGCCACTTGCAAAATAAGATGCCTATAGGTACAGTGGATTAAAGACCTCTATATCTTTTATATCGCAAGTGTGATGAAAAGCAAACAGGTGAAGATTCTTTTTTACGGGACATCCGCGAATGTTAGCCTTATCAACTAAGTACGCTCTAAAGGCTCTGCTCTTTTTGGCGAGGAATCAGAGCGAAGAGTTCATGCTCGTTAGAGCGTTATCTGAAGAGGCCGAGGTACCCGGGCCTTATCTTTCAAAAATCATAAAGCAGCTTGCAGCAAAACAACTCGTCGAGACTCGGCGCGGCATTTTAGGTGGCGTGCGATTTCCGAAAAATCGTCCCTCGATAACTTTTTACGATGTCTGTGTCGCACTCGATGATCCCATCGTGTCTCAGGGCTGCTTTCTGACGAAACATCCGTGCACCACAAGGAGCCCCTGCGTCATGCATTCGCATTGGACGCGAATTAAAAGCGAGGTCGCTAAGTTTCTGCAGGAGTCAAAGATTGAGTAACGCAGCCACTGAAGAGTGCGGGCACGAATTATCAAGAGATCCAGGCAAACCAAAACGCGTTCCTCTTGGATGGTTTGTTTTGCTTTCCGCACTATTTGCAATTCTTCTTGGGTTCGGATTAGCCGGGCATTTGTCATTTGTACTTGCGTTTGGGTATCCCCTGCCCCCTGGCTTCCCAGCACTTGTTCAAGCACACGGGCATGCGCAGCTGGTCGGATGGGTCGGGCTGGTGATCATCGGCATAAGTTTACGCTTACTGCCCCCGCTGCTTAGCCGACCTGTGCCGCACGGTTCGATATTACTTTTAGCGTTCATCGCTTCGGGTTTGCTGATTCGCTCGGTCACCCAAATCATCTTTCCGTATGTTGAAGTTGGCGAGACGCGCAGCCTTCTAAGCGCTTCTTTTTTATTCGGTGCCACGATGGAAAGCGCAGGGCTGATTCTATACGGCAGCATGCTGGGAATTTTGCTTTCGAAGCGTCAGGAAAGTATTTTATCTGACCGTTCAGTCTCGAGACTCGTGCCCTTTCTTGTTTGCATGATGCTTGGGTCCTTAATGTTAGCAGCTCTTAACTTCTGGGGCTCTGCGCAGGCGTTTCAGCGTAATTTTCTTGTTATCTCAGCGCCGATAAACGAAGCAACTGTAGATGTTTTTGTTTATGCGCTTGTGCTTCCGACAACCCTGCTCTTTTCAGTAAAATTATTACCCTTGTTTTTAGGTCTGCGCGAACCACGCTGGCGAGTTGGCGTCATCGGCTGGGTCTTCTCTATAACGGCAGTCGGAATTTTATCGACACGACTTTTGCCGTTATTCGATCTTTCCGTGCCCAGTCGTATCGCAAGCTTCTTTTCCGCTGCCCTCGGTCTGACTCTCATAGCATTTGTCTGGTCCCTGGATGTGCTGACTCGAAGGCACTCTCCTGAACGCTTAGCGCCGCTGATTAAAGAAGGCGCCTTGAGAGGGCGAGGGTTATTGCCGGATAACGGTGAGTACGGAAACTTCGAATGGCATATCTATGCCGCGTATGCATGGCTTCTTCTCGCTGCGCTTATTCATGTTTTGCAACCTTTCGGCGTGCCGATTACTCTGGACACCATTCGCCACATTTTCTTAATCGGATTCACGACGAACTTGATTTTCGGTGTTGGGTATCGGCTTCTACCGGGGCTCCTTTCAATTAGATTGTTCAGCCCTTCTGCCGTTAAGGTGACGGCTGTCACGCTCAATGCGGCGGCACTCGGACGCATTTTGCCGAAGGTTGCTCCGACATTTTTTAATATCAGAACTGACGACATGTGGATGCAGATGTCTTTCGGCCTTTCCGGAAGCATAGCGCTGTGTGCGGTTTTATTGATTTCCGGGAATTTTATTTTTGGTTTTATTTTTAGGCGTAAAATTCAAAAACAGAGAACCCAAGGCTCATATGTTTTCAGTCATACAAGCTCCACTGCTAATCGCTGTATCGCGGAACATTGAGTGACTGATGCGACGTGTTGCATTCAATTGCCAGGCTGAAGGTGCGAACTATTCTTGCTTATGAAAACGCTTTGTACTACTAAACGGACTCAACTATTCTTGTAGGATCTGCGCGCATGCTTTCACGCTATCAAGCTCGCTCCTTCTTTCTCATCGGCACCGCAGTCATGACTGTCGTTTTTATCGGTTTGACAGTCGACACGTTCCGCCAGATTCCAGTCATTACCAACGAAGCCGAAATGAGTGCTAGTGTCATTCGCGGCAAACATCTTTGGGACGTCAACAATTGCATGGGCTGTCATACACTTCTTGGCGAAGGCGGCTACTATGCACCGGAGCTCACCAAAGCATACGAGCGGCGCGGCGAGCCGTTCATTCGCGCGATGCTAAAAGATCCGGAAGCTATGTATCCGGGCGAGCGCAAAATGCAGCAATACGATCTCACCGAAGAACAAATCACCGATTTAGTGGAATTTCTAAAGTGGATTGGAACCATGGATCTACAAGGGTTCCCGCCCGTTCCAAAGTTGGTCAGCTTAGCTGTTCCCGCGGGCGACAAGCCGGTAGCCCAGCGCACCACTCAGCCGAAGATTTACAACCAGATGTGTATTGCCTGTCATGCCCTTAACGGCCAGGGCGGGACGATCGGTCCTGCGCTCGACGGTGTCGGGAACCGCAAGACAAAAGAAGAAATCGAAATTTGGCTGACCGATCCCCTGAAGGTTAAGCCGGATTCTAAAATGCCGAAGCTGCCTCTCACGAACGAAGATATAAAAGAACTCGGGGCGTACCTCTCGCAACTTAAGAGTTAAGAGCATGCGCGCGAAAAATGCTTTAAAGACGGAGTGCCTATGACATACCGGACGCAACGTGTAGCTTATCTATTTTTTGCAACTTCGTTGTTGCTGCTGAGCGGCCAGATTCTCTATGGCTTCATCATGGCATTTGCCCATATGGGGTTGGACGTGCTGCATGACTATATTCCCTTTCACGTTGCGAGAGCGACTCATACCAATCTCCTCATCATGTGGTTGCTGTCCGGATTTATGGGCGCCACCTACTTTCTCATCCCCGAAGAGACGCAAAATGAAATTTATTCTGAAAAACTCGCCGTCATTCAGTGGGCAAGCTATGTGCTCGTCGGCGTCGTCGCCATCGTTGGTTTTCACTTTTCCTGGTGGGAAGGAAGAAAGTTTCTAGAGATCCCGCGGCCGCTTGACTATCTCGTTGTCGTAAACGTTTTACTTTTCATCTTCAATATCGGCATGACGATGTGGAGGGGAAAAACGCGAACCGCGACTGCCGGAGTTTTGTACGCAGGACTTGTGGCGGCGGCGTTGCTGTATATACCGGGGATGATTCATACTGATCATCAGACCCACGACTCATTCTGGAGGTGGTGGGTAGTTCATTTATGGGTTGAGGGAGTTTGGGAATTAATCCTCGGCGGTCTATTGTCGTTTCTGCTTTTGAAACTTACCGGCATGGACCGGGAGATCGTCGAGAAGTGGCTATATGTAATCGTCGGACTAACTTTTATGTCCGGCATCCTAGGCACGGGACATCATTACTACTTCATCGGCACTCCATCATACTGGCTGTGGATTGGAGCGATATTTAGCGCACTAGAACCCCTGGCATTCTTGGCCATGGCTATTTATGCAGTCGTATTGGCGAAGAAAGGCGGAAGACGTCATCCCAATCAAAGCGCGCTTCTTTGGACCATCGGCTGCGCGATACTTTCATTCGTGGGAGCCGGATTCCTGGGATTTGCTCACACCCTACCGGCGGTAAATCGCTATACCCATGGAACGCTTGTAACGGCGATGCACGGGCATCTCGCCTTTTGGGGAGCTTATGCGATGATCGTATTTGCGATTATCTCATATGCGATGCCGCAACTAACGGGGAGAAAACTGTACGACTCTCCGATTGCATCGCTGGCATTCTGGGCGTCGAATATCGGCATGGTCTCGATGACTGCAGCGTTGGCAGTAGCCGGTGTTACTCAGGTTTACTTGGAAAGAAAAGTCGGTATGGACTTTTTGGCAGTTCAAAAGGAACTGGAAATTCATTTTCTTGGGATGATTCTCGCAGCCTGCCTTTTCACTCTTGGTATCGGGGCATTCATCTACAACTTCATTCGCTATGGACTTCCGACTAATGATCGCGTCGGCAACGTGTATGGCCCCGAGGAGCCGGAGAAGATCGCGTGACCAGCAGCCCCTATTACCGAGAGATTGGAAACGAGCGCGAAATATTTCGGCATGCCTTTAAGCATCAGTTGCCGCTGATGCTCAAAGGGCCGACGGGCTGCGGCAAATCGCGCTTCGTTGAATCGATGGCCGCTGAACTCAAGCGTCCCTTAATAACGGTGTCCTGCCATGACGACACATCAGCAACAGATTTACTTGGACGATTCCTGGTAAAAGGCGGCGATACGGTCTGGCAGGACGGCCCAATGACCCGTGCCCTGCGCGAGAGTGCCATCTTGTATCTCGATGAAGTGGCCGAGGCACGAGAGGATGTTGTGGTCGTAATTCATCCGCTTACCGATCATCGCCGCGAACTGTTTGTTGAAAAGCTAAATGAGCTATTGAAAGCAGCACCCGAGTTCATGTTGGTGGTGAGCTTCAACCCGGGCTATCAAAAGCGCGTCAAAGAACTAAAACCTTCTACACGCCAGCGCTTTGTCGGCATGTCGTTCGGCTACCCAAGCCCCGACGTAGAAGCGGAGATTATAACCCACGAAGGGGGAGTCGACATCGCAGTGGCCCGTAAACTCGCGGCTGCCGGCGAAAAGATTCGAGCGCTCGAGGAGCTCGGGCTCGCTGAGACCGTATCAACCCGGCTCCTTGTGTATGCCGCAAAATCAATGCGTGCCGGAATTTCACCGCGCCAATCCTGCGACATCGCAATTGCGCAGCCATTAACGGACGACCCAGTCATTCAAAGAAGCATAAATGATCTTGTCGCACTAATTTTCTAAGGAACTTAAAGTGGTCGACATCGCAGAGCGGCTCTTTTCGAGATGGCTCTCCGTAAAAGCGTCCATCGAGAAGAAGCGACATAACATTGCAGATACGGGAATTGAACTAGCGACGGTGCGCGAGCGAATGCAAATACTCGGCGCGCTTCTAAGCGGCGGTCCCGTTGAGATCAAAGGCGGCGAGGTGCTGGACGAAGCCGGCGAGTGTGTGCAATTGCCGGACTCTTTTAACCTCCTTGCAAACAAGACGCTTAACGAATCCGTTCTCAAGTACCGGCTGCTATTCGTAGTCACTTCTTGGAAGCTTGGACTCGTTTGTCCCCCGTCCCTGCCGCCCGATGCGCGCCTTCTTCGTATCCTGCTTTCAATATCCGAAGTAAACACGGCAATTGAGGCGGAGTACGAGAGTGCGCGGGACCTGCGCCGAAAAATTGAACCATTGTTGCTACATAGCATGCCGCGCACGGCAAAGCCGAACACACGCGCCGCGATTCTTGAGGGCTGCATTCGCCGCTTTCTTGGCGCCCCGCCTGAATGCCCCACGGTGCCTCTGGTTGAACAGATTTTTAGTTCGCGCGGAGAGTCGCTCGACAACCGCTTCGATCGATTCTGGGCTGCAATTACCAAAGCGGCACCTCGTGTGGGAAAGCTTGCAGCGGATCGTGCGATTCTTTGGGGCTTAGTAACCCCGGGCGAGCGAGGAGTGTCGTTGAGTTCCGCACCGCCGGAAAACAAGAATCAGAAAGCGCCGGCGAAAGTAATTGCCCTCAACCGAACAGTACATGCCAAGTTGCAGGATCCCACAAAGCAAGAACGTGCTCCGCTCTTTCACTCCTTTGAAAAAACTGAGACCGCGGAAGACTACGATAAAGAACAAGGCAGCGCCAAAGCTGCCGACATCGAGCAAGAAGAAGAGGCGCTGCGCGATTTAAAGTTTAGTTCTGTAATACGTTCGATGGAAGCGACACCGGGGTTGGTGCGTGCCGATATGGTTTTGGATGGTGCCGTCTTGGAGGTAGCAACGGGTACTCCAGCCGCGCCTGACCCCATATATCGGTATCCGGAATGGCATTACCGGCGCGGCGTCTATCGTACAGATTGGACGACGATTATTGAGCGGAAACCAAAACCTCCCCCAGCCGATTCTTCAGATATAGTCGCGGATATTTTACGGCGGCATCGCGCATCGGTTGCCGACATCCGCCGTCAGCTATTAAAGCTCTTGGCGACTCGGGAGGTTAAGAATCGACAACAAGACGGACCGGAGTTTGATTTAGAAGCATTGGTCGAACGGCATGCGGATGTTCGTGCCGGTCATACTCCGCACAGTCGGCTGTATCTAAGTGAACGAAAGGTGCTGCAGGACACAGCCTTCATGCTGCTCTTCGACACGAGTCTGTCGACCGACTCGTGGGTTGAGGGGCGCCGCGTCCTGGATGTCGAAATTGAATCAATGGCAATTTTGTCTGAAGCTTTTGAGGGATATCTCGATGACGAAGTTTCGATCGCACACTTTAATAGCCGGACACGAAACGAATGCAATTTCACGCTCCTTAAGAAGTTCGGAGACTCTTGGAAGGACCTTCGCCGCCATTTACCGACTATCGAGCCGCACGGATACACCCGAATAGGCCCCGCCATTCGGCATGCTAATTTTCTTTTGAAGCAAACGACTGCCAGGCGTAAAATTTTACTGCTAGTTTCCGACGGAAAACCCACTGATTACGATCAATATGAAGGCCGCTACGGCATCGAAGATGTCGCGCAAGCTGTCCGTGAAGGACATCAGCACCGCATCATAACGTTTGCGCTACCTATCGATCACGAAGCGAAACACTATATTGCTCACATGATGGGCGCCGGGCATTTTCGAATTTTGCCACGCGCATCGCTGTTGCCGCAAGCGATGGCGGAATTTTTTCTTAGGGCTGTGGCTTAGACTGAGCAGTTTGGTTAGTAAGAGACAGCTGGCGCGCCTACACGATTCAATTAATCCCAGTTAGCAGATACCGACCACGTTGAGTAACATTTCCAGCCTTAACGAGAAGTTAAGCTATCGTGCAAATTTAGTCGTTAAAGTCCTCAAGTTCAAGCTTGGATTCTGAGAACGAACCGTTGGGGGTAGAGATCTTCCTGGAGACTCGCTTGCTGAGCTGAATTAGATACCGCTCGTACCGAGTCCGGGCGCTATGAACAGCTTCTTCGCGTCGCTCAATCGGCACTTCAGGCGTACTCGCAAGCCACATTCGAACGAAAAGTGCGTGTGCCTCCGCACTAATCTCACTCTGTTCCTCAAGCCTCCGTTGCCCGCGCTCTAACTTATTGAGCCGATCAGCAATCGCTGCGTCACGGTCTACCTGTACTGCCTCGGAATAACGCTCTTTGAGCGAATTTTCCATGATTGACTGCTTCGAGACGTTCCGCTCGTCGGCTTCGTTCGTTACTGCATTCAATACCCTGCGGTCGAGCCAAATGGTGGTCTTAACCCTGCCCTCCCGTGTTGCGTACTTTATTGATTTGCGCTTCACGGCAAGAATTCCTCATGACCACTCGGAGTACCGGTAGCAGGTACGACCTTCTCGACTGACTCAGGTCGTGCAGCGCTGATCGCACTACGAGAGGCCGTCTCAGAAACTCGCGAACGCAACACCGGAGGAGCCAACACCCGTTCAGCAAATGCGCTATCTGAGTAATATCGAATCTTCTTAGCTCGAATCGGAGAGTATCCGGCAACAAATAAAAGTTCATTCTCGTGCGGCAATTCCATAACTTCCCCCGGAGTGAGGAGTGGCCGTGCAGTCTCCTGGTCAGCGACCATGACATGCCCCAACCACGGCGCTAGCCGACTACCGGCATAATTCCGCTGTTGGTGAATCTCTGTCTTCTGTCCGAGCATCCGCGAAACAGCTTCTCCCGTCTCTATAGTGTTCGGTGCATAGAAAACTCTCACATGCGTATTATCGATGATTGAGTTCTTCATTCCGTACGTTTTATCGAGCTGATTGGTGGACTGTGAAATGAGCATGGCCTTAATCCCATACCCAGCAATCACGCCCAAAGCAGATTCAAAGAAATCGAGTCGCCCAAGAGCCGGAAACTCATCGAGCATCAAAAGCAATCGATGCTTGTTTCCTGCGGGATTGAGCTCCTCGGTTAGGCGACGGCAGATCTGATTGATCATTAGACGGAAAAGTGGCCGCAGGCGATTGATGTCGGAAGGAGGAATGACAAGATAGAGCGACATCGGGCTCTCCTTGCGCATGAGGTCTAAGATTTCAAAATCACTGTCCTCTGTATTTCTCGCTACAATCGGATCGCGATACAGCGAGAGAAACGACATCGCTGTTGAAAGAACACCTGAGCGCTCGTTCTCACTCTTGTTGAGCATATCTCTGGCTGCTGCGGCGACGACGGGATGCGTACCAGATTCTGTGTGAGTCGCGTGCATCATGAGCTCTAACGTCTCAACGATGGTGCGTGCAGGATTGGAAAGTAAATTGGCGACCCCAGCGAGCGTCTTATCGGGCTCTGCATAGAGCACATGCAAAATTGTTCCGACAAGTAGCGAGTGCCCGGTCTTTGCCCAGTGGTCGCTCATCCCCTTCCCATCTGGATCGACGATCATATCAGCAATGTTTTGCACATCTCTCACTTCGAGATCTCCGCGTCTCACTTCAAGGAGCGGATTGAAGTGTGCCGAACGGGGGTCGTTTGGGTTAAAGTAGATGGTTCGGCTGAATGTGGCGCGGTATCCTGCCGTAACATTCCAGTTCTCACTCTTAAGATCATAGACCAAAACACTTCCAGGCCAGGTAAGAAGCGTTGGAATTACTACTCCAACGCCTTTACCCGACCTTGTTGGTGCAACTACCTTCACATGCTCTGGCCCGTTGTGTCGTAAATACCGGCCATCACTGGATTGACCCAGAATCACCCCTTCACCAGTGAGAAGTCCCGCTGACATTAGCACTGGTTCACCTGCCCACCGCGCACTTCCATAAGTTGTCGCCTGTCTCTTACTTCTCGCGCGTAGTAGCGAAGCGCAAAACGCGCATCCGATTCCTCCGAAGGCTCCGAGGTACGTGATATATGTGCCGGTGAGAAATAAATCCGGCGCATAAGCACCAAAGTGGTAGTCCCAAACGAAGAGATCCCAGGGCTTGAATATCGGAGTGCTCCATAGCCGAAACATCGGCTCCCCAAGCTCTACAGAATATTCGAGGCCGTGCGCTACCCACTGCGTCCCTGCGACAAGACCAAGGAACATGACTCCTATAACCACGGCAATTTGTCCGATGAGGAGTCTTCCGGGCGCCATTCTACATCTCTCTTCCAATATCTTTACCCCGGGCCTTCACCAACACCTCGACTGAGAGAAAGGTCCTGCGACGTTCAGAGAGTGTCTGCACAAGATTGGTGGGCACCCGCCAACTATCTGCGCCAATCTCTTCAACCAGCCCCATCCGGGTGAGTGAGTTCATGCGGCGTCTATGATTCTCAACGTAGTCTCTCGCTGAAACACCTGGGGGCAGATTGACCACTCCAAGGATTTCCCGTTCATGATCTGGCGCGTGATAGATCCCTTCATGCCGGGCTGCGACCTCGGCGATATTGTGATCTGACTTAGTGAGCTGAGCCTCGCTCGTAATGCGAACAGCCACAGTATCCCCCTGTTCTGGATTTACACTCTTTCGGCTTCCGTCCGGCAGCATCACATGATGGACCCGTTTGTCGGTGCCTTCGACCAACATGAACCTGCGGTCGTAAAGCTCATCGGCAAGGCCGGCGTGAAGAACAGTCCCGACAATTGTTCCTTCATTTGCAGCTGTTGGGGTTACGAAATGAACGTCTACGCCGTCTGCCACACCCCGCATTCGCCGGTGCAGCAACTTGATGACATCGTTCTTGGTTCCTAGAGTTTCGAGGCGGTCGAGCATCCGCTCATCGATACGCCAAACTCCAGCTTCAAGTTCCTTAGCGAGCCCCGTTTCTTCGAAGAATTGTAGGCGAGCGAGTCGGTTCGTACGGCCCCTGATAGCAAAGTCCTGGCCCGACGCGGGAGCGAGTCGTAGGTCAACTAAGCGCTCTGGACTTAAGGCAGCTTCCTTCTCAAGACCCCTATCAATGGGGGTGATTCGCTGTTGTCTGATGCTCTTTTGAATATCCCGCTGGATGTCGAACTCGTTTCTTAATCCGAGCTCGCGAGTTGCCAATTCTTCGGCCAACGCGCGCATGCCCCGCGCGATATAATCGCGGCTAAGAACTAAGTCCTCCCCGTGCTCATCTTTGCCTCTCAGAATGACATGAACATGCGGATTGTCAGTATTATGGTGAGCGACTCCTACCCACTGAAGAGGGGTCTTTAGGTCCTCGGCTACTCGGTCCATCAATCGTTTGGTGTATGCGTTTAGGTCGAGCTCACTGCCCTGCTCGGGCGAGATAATAAATCGAAAGTGATGCCGGTCCTCACCCCATTCTTCCGTCAATGCTGTAACGGAATCACGGGTGAGATCCTGTTCCGAACTGAAAGGGGTTGGCTCAGTTCCATCTCTCCCGACTCCTTCCCGCTGAATGTAACGAATGTGATCCTTAAGAGCCCTTGCCCCTTTTCCCTTCGTTCGTACTACTCGCGATTTAACCGTGACGCGCTGGTGAAACGCGCGCGCCTCTCTGTGCGGACTTCCGCGCGCCGATGACCCCCTCTCTCCTCTTCCGGATCGTGCGTGCGATCGCACGCGAATCTGGACCTCTCTGAGGAACGAAATAGGTCGAGTGCTATTCCTGGACTCTTTCCCCGGCCCTGGCCTTGGTTTCAGCGGTAAGCCTAAGTTATCACGACCGAATTCGCTCGCTCGTCCGCCATCAATAATTTTGTACGGCATGATTTCCTCAAATTGTTCAGAGAGTTAACGGTTACTTGCCACCTCGCGCACAATTGTACGGCATGATTTCGTTAAAGAGCTCGGAGAGTTACCGGAGTTGTACGGCAACCCTTTTATCTTGCCCTGCTTACTCCTCCACCCGCGCGCCATCTTTCTTTTTCCGAGCTGCAACTTCTTTCACGAACTCTCGTCCGCTTGCGATGTACTCAGCGACTGCCCTCCGGGCTGAAAACTTAAGCACTCGATCCAATTCCTGAATGGCGCCCTCTCCGACCAGCATGTCTGAAAGATTGAAGAGGTCAGATTGAGCAGAAATAATGAGTTCTACTTTTCGCTTCCCCAGTTCAACTCCTCGATCTTGCACTTCGACACTCACCTGCTGAATTACTTTTGGCATACACATCTCCTAATGTTGTTGTTTCCCTGGTCGGTTTGTTTCATCGAGCCATCGGAAGTATTCGGCCTCATCGATAAGCACTCTTCGACCACGCCGAACGACACACCGATTAAACCCGTCTTTGTTCGTAAAAATCATCCACCGTATCGCCGCTGGCGTTGGGTCTGGATGAAATTGATTGAACTGTGGAACGGGAATCAGTCGTCTGACTTGACCGGGTTGTTCATCTGTTTCAGAAGCCATTCTTTGTTACCTCCGCTCGATTCTTAGCCCCAGATTCTCCGAGACTTAAGTTGAGCCCAAAGATAGCAATGAACCTAAGACGATGGTTCCCGCCGTGGATTCCAACGTGAGGTGTATTCGAACTTACTTTGGAAGTAGTTCGTCTAGGGCTCGCTGAATTAGCAGAGCATGATCGTGTGCTGTGCGCTTAAGCTCAGTCCCCAAATGCTCGACACGATCCGGGTGGTAGAGCTGCATCTGTTTTCGATATGCGGAGCGAATCTCATCGTGAGTCGCTCCTTGCTTCACACCCAGAACGGCATATGGATCAAAGGTATATTCTTTGGGTGGTTCTGCACTCGCGAGCTCTTGTTCCTTGAAGGTCTCTCGCGGCGGTTCTTGAATGTGGACGTTCGACGACTCAACCCACCCCCGTGAACGGCTGAAAACCGTGCCTAAAATGTATCCAAATAGGGATAACAAAATTACTGAAAAGAAAATCCCAACGCACAGAATGTAACCCGAATGAAGAACTGCACGCTGTGTGTCAAAGTTTCTATAGAATGCAGATCCGAATCCCCAGCTAACGATTCCCATGGATGCGAGAAAAACAGTACCACTCAATAACCTTATTCTCGAAAGCATTGTTGCAACGATCAGGATCCCAAACGATGCGAATACGACCGTCCACGAGTGCAAGGTAAAGCCTACTAGGCCCGCCAATATTACAAGTCCTGGCAACGCGATGACTACGCGATCAACAGATACGTTGTCTCTTGCCACTGGACTCACAGCCCACTCCCGAAGATTTTCTCATTCATGCGTTCAACCACATTCGCGGTATGGCTTTCCGCTAAGTGTGAATATCGTTTTACCATACTCAATGTTTTGTGACCTAGTACTTCTGCGACTTCAAGAAGGGTTGCTCCACCCATCGCTAGATATGACGCGCACGAATGTCGCAAATCGTGAAAGACAAAGTTCTCAATCTTCGCTCGATCACGAGCATCAACCCATGCCTTCCGAATGTCGAAATACCCATGGACCTGATTCCCGGGCTCTCCTGGAAAGATAAAATCATTATCGATTCTTCGAATCCGAGAGTGCTGCTTCAAAAGCTCAAGCGCTAACCCCCTAAGTGCTACACGACGTGGTTCATCGTTCTTGGTCTTCATGAGCAATAGAACCGATTTACTGAAGTCGACGTGTTCCCATCGAAGACTCATTATTTCGGTCTTTCTCATCCCAGTGCTTAGAGCCAGAACAATTACCAAGTAAAGAAACGGGCAGTAACTTGTTCGAGCAGCTTCCAGTAACCGCTCTCGCTCGCTATCGCTGAGGAAACGAATCCGGCCCCGGGGTTCCTTCTGGCGTCTAACTTCACGTATCGGATTTCTCGATATCCATTCCCAATCCCTCGAAGCTGCAGTGAATACGACGCTTAGACTCGATAGGTAGCGATTGAGAACCGCGCCACGGCGCGGTTCTCCCCGCATGTTAGGTTCACGTTTCCACTTCGCGACTACCTCGTTGATGCAAGCGGGGGTGATATCTGACAGAAGCTTGAATCCGATCTCGTCTTCCCAGTGCTTAAGGTGACTTCGTCTGATCGCATCCATCGGGTAATCCAAATGGAAGCGTTCAATCATTTCCTTAACGGTATGTTTTCGTTCCTCGGATCGAGCCGTGTAACGCCCGTCGAGGATCGCGTTTTCGGTCTCTGCTATCCAAAGACGGGCGTCGGTCTTGCGCTTGAAACTAGCGCATACAGCCTTGGCACCTTTGCGCCGAATACGGGCGAAAAAGGTTACCGAACCATCCTTACTTTTGCGTTCAATAATTTGGGCCACGGAATACATCCTCCACGAAGAAGATACTCCCGGCGGTGGTCAGACTGGTTCCGGCGTAGAATGCAAACCCAAACATAGGGCTGCAAACTTTTGTTGAGGTGCATTGAAGGGTGTTGAAGAGTCTTGGAGAAAATGGATCAGAAATGGATCATTTGGCACTTTCTGGCCCGAATCCGTCGATCTAAGTTCGCCAACCTCTTGAATCTTTTGGCATTCCCAAACCAAAATCTTCTCAGACCCCAAGTTTAGGAAACTTGTGCTCTATCCATCTGAGCTACGAGGACTTCTGGATAGACAAATAGTATCAGGCTCTCTGTCTACCCCGTCAAGCGAGGGACAATTTCCCTTGCTTGGACTATCGGAATAGGGGAATAGGAGATCGAAATTCCAGGCAGAAATCCCTAGGAACTCCTACCCCGTACCAATTGACCATTGTTTTTTTCGGCCCGTGGGTGTACGCAGATACTGCGTATTTTTACGCGTACTTAAACAAGTTTATTCAACTAAAAACTGACTATGAAACTCGCGTTTACCGGAGCCCTTGTTGCAAGTCTGATTTCTGGAGCCCTTACGCTCCCCGCTTTCGCGGATGATAAACCAACCGCCGCCCCTGCCTCAGAGGGCATCCTCCCCGTTCCCGACTATACCGGGGATATCTTCTCCCGTAGCCACCTAGCTGGAGACTGGGGCGGTACTCGCACTGAGCTCGCCAATAAGGGCTTCCAGTTCGATGTGGAATCTACGCAGATTCTACAAAAGAATACCGGCGGCGGACGAAATCCGGCCACAGGGTACGGGGTAACAAATGACTACAACATGACCTTCGACCTCATGCGCATGGGCGTTCTTCCAGGTGCTTTGATTACCTTTAAGGGTCAGTCGCGCTTCGGAGACTCCGTCAATAGCGACGCTGGCACCATATTGCCCGTCAACACCAATGCCTTCTTCCCTTTGACGAGCCCAGCCGACGAGGACATCTCCTTCACCATCTCCGACCTGAACTACACCCAGTTCCTCTCTGAGAACTTCGGCGTCATCGTCGGTAAAATGGATACTCTGGACGGAGACCCGAACGAGTTCGCCTCCGGACGCGGAGCTACCCAGTTCCAAAACTCGAACTTTGTATTCAATCCCGCTCTCGCCCTGCGCTTTCCATACAGCACTCTCGGCGCAGGCGTGCTCTGGATACCCGTGCCAGCAGCCAAAGAAGGCGGCATTCTGGTTAAGTCCCTTCTCATTTCGACCCAGGACTCTTCGACCAGTTCCGGTTTTGGCAACCTCGGCGATGGCGGCTCCTGGATCACCGAGTCCGACTTCCAGTACCGCGTCTCTGACTTACCCGGCGGACAGAACCTCGGATTCCTCTATTCCTTTGACCAAAGTTTCAAAGAAATTGGCGACCGCCTAATCCTTGAACCTGGGCAGGGGCTCGTCAAACCGACCAACAGCAGCACCTGGTCGCTCTACTGGAGCGCTTGGCAGTACTTGGCCGTTTGGGATCCAAGCGATAAGCCGATCGACTTGGCGAACAAAGTCGCAGACCATCAAGGTATCGGCTTTTTTGCTCGCGCCGGCACTGCCAGTCAGGACAACAACCCTGTAACCTTCGCCATGAGCGCGGGCTTGGGCGGTCGCGGAGCATTTTGTCGCGAAAACGACACGTATGGATTTGGTTACTACTATACGAATATCCAAACGACCCGCTTCACCGATCGTCTCGGAATTGCAGACGACGCTCAAGGCTACGAAGCCTACTACAGCATCGGGCTCACTCCCGCAGTGCAGCTAACTTTAGATTTGCAGACTGTGGAATCTGCGCTCCCAGGAACCGATGACGCCTTCGTCGTGGGCGGAAGACTAAGAGTCGTCCTCTAAGCCTCCCAGCAACATAGCTCCTACTCGATCTTTGATTGATTCAGAATCACAGATTCGAGTAGGAACTTTCCAACCGCTCCCGCAACCAGCTCATTCCCCTTCGCAGTTAAGTGACACTGATCATAAAAGAGGTTCTCTGAACTGTTTGCGCGAAGCGTCGGCAGAACATCAAAAAATTCAAATCCAGCTTCCTTTGCCAACAGCGCAATCTTCTTCTGCGGCCCATCATCAACGTACTCAGCCTGCACCTGAAAACTCACCGGAAAAGCCACCACGACCACCTTGGCGCCGGCCTCTGCCGCTAACTCTTTAAGTCGCTGCAGTTGCCCCTGCACCTTCTCCCACGAAGAATCGTTCCACGCCGAACCCCAATCATACTCAGCCAAAGCCGCCAGCTTTTTTAGTTCCTCCGGCCTATGCTTCCAATCCAACTCTTCCGAAGCTTTCACCCATCCAAAGCGGTCCACTTCCTGTTTGGCTATCCAGCGCTGCTCTTCCAAAACCCTATAGGTAGCTTCAACGACAAGACTGCGCTTGCGTAGCCAGCCTCGATCTCCAATCTCTCCAGAAAACCCCCATGGAGTGCGACTGTCGTTTAAATAGAAGTTGAGAACAATCACATCCGCCTGAC
>JAFLCA010000061.1 GCA_017302875.1 Deltaproteobacteria bacterium | reverse complement strand
CTAGCGGTGTGGATCTGCCGTCGACGTGGACTGCTGGAAGGTTTACTCGGCGCGGTCGTCTTCTCTTTTTCCTTTGTGCTCGTGCTGTACGGATCGGAGGCGCGCGGATATTCCTCATTGCTTTTCTTTTCACTGCTGTGCTTTGCGCTTTTCGAATCATATCGCGAACGTCCGAGTTTGAACCTGGCGTTATGTTTTTGGACTAGCGCTTTGCTGGCATTGCTATCGCACTTTACGTTCCTCCACTTTTACGCAGCTCTTTTAGTGTGGTCATTTCTTCTGTGGCGAAGAGAAGGCAAACCAACAGGACGAGATTGGGTTTTTCTGCACGGAGTGCCCATAGTCCTCTCATTGATGTCCCTAGGCATTCTCTTCACGAAGCTCCAGATTGCCGGAGGGCCGCAGGGATCGCGTCTCGAGGTTCTCATTAATGCATTGAGTGTTCCCTATGGTGGAACAGAGCTTTCCCTGGCGAATCTCGATGCCGGGGTGCTTTCGCTTGGTCTCGCGGCGCTATTGTTCTGCATTTTGCTCGGTGAAGTTATTCGGCAGATTCGGGCGGGCCAGTCCGAAGGGTGGTTCTATCTGTTGATGGTCATCTTGGTGCCCCTGGTCCTTTTGGTTTTACTTCGCCCTGAGGTCTTTGTTCTGCGCTATGTTCTGCTATCTATCTTCTTCGGATATTTCGTTTTTATCCAATTTCTTGCGCATCTTCTGCGACGTGACATGGTTGGCCGAATCTTGGCGGGAGTGCTGCTCGGAGCATTCATCCTCGGCAATGCGAATTTGCTGGGAAAGCTGCTCTCCTACGGAAGAGGGCAGTACTCTGAAGCTTTGAAGTTCATCGCAAAGAACTCATTGCAGGATGAGATTATCATCGGTAGCGACCAAGACTTTCGCAATTCGCTGTTGGTCGCGTACTATGCTCCGCGCGCAGCGACAGGAAAATCGTTTCGTTATCGCGGTGCACAATTTCCGAATCCAACTGAAGCCACCTGGGTAATTACGCATACCCAAGATCCCTTCGAAGTGCCGCAGCCTGTTCTGTCTGAGAGTGGGCTGACCCTGGCGGCGGTCTTTGAATCTGCGCCCTTGTCCGGCTTTCGGTGGTTTGTGTACTGCAAAGAAAGTCAGTGTCCCGCAGTTGTAAGTGTGAACTAGCTTACCTAGATCTATCTTCAACACTGCAAGTTTTTCACTTGTTCGGATCGGGTTTTTCCTAAATTGTCCTACGAAATCTTATTGTTGTAACTGCATCTCAGGCACTCAAAATGCACTTCGGGGCCCGAATTTCGGCACGCCTTTTGCCACAGTAGTAGCTCATGGGCGATGCGTTTCTTCTTCGCAGGCGCCCATTGAAAGGGTTCGTTTAGGCAATGAACAGGCAATTTTACGCAAATCTTTTACCGGGCACACTGCTATTTAGCAGGTTTAGCCTGCTGCGCTGTTTGGCGGCTGGCGAGGCCGGTGGCGTGTATCTGGTTCGAGATACTCTTCGCGCCAATGAGTTGGTGGCTATCAAGATCTTGTCTTCTACGGCTGATATCGATGAATCGCTCAGCAGCTCTCTGCTTCGCGAGCTTTCCATCTCGCGTCAGGTCAATCACCCCAACGTATTGCAAGGGTCGGAGTTCTTCCGTGATGACGAGTTCGCTGCGTTCACGATGGAGTATATCGACGGAGGCAGTCTTGCGGATCGTCTCGAGTCGCGTGAACCGTTCCGCCTCACTTCAGCTATAAGAGTTTTGTCTCAGATCTGCGACGGACTTCGCGCCATTCATGCTGCCGGGATTGTGCATCGAGATATCAAGCCCGACAACATTCTTCTCACCAGCACGCAGAACGTAAAGATTGCCGATTTCGGAATATCTGCCTCCGATCAGACGAGTCATGCTAATACGCGCGACAGCATATCGGGGAGTCTCAATTACCTAAGCCCAGAGTACGTGGCAACGGGCAACTACGATGTGCGTTCCGATATATATGCCATCGGAGTTATCGCCTATGAGTTGGTAACGGGGCATTTGCCATTCGGCGGTAAGTCGCTCATGGAGATCTTGATGCAGCGTGTGCGCTTCGATCCTCCCGCTCCGCATTCTTTCACCGCGCATGTGCCGAGACCATTAAGTCATGCAATTCTGAAAGCCATGGACCGCAACCCCGCACGGCGCTTTCAATCTCTTGATGAAGTTCGCGAGGCCTTTGATTTTATCAAGCTTCCAAATGGCACTTCGCTGGCCACACGCTGGGCCGCTTAGAAGTCCTTCTCCTTTGTCAGTCCTCCTCAATCGTCAGATGGTGTCTTTGGCAGCCAGATGCGCTGCTCGCCATGAGACCTTCCCGGTTACTGGCTTAGGTATCGTATCCCCGGAATGTTTAGAGGGTAGGGTAGGTTCTCCGGGTGTCCGTTTCGGAATATCGAATTCTGAATCAAGCTGTTGGAGAATGCATCCATCGTCGGAAGTACTCCCCCCTCAAGGCACCAGTCTCCTCCACCATCAAAGAGGCTGTTCTTGATGACGAGATGATCGATGGTGTAGCCAATCGTGCTGGACGCGCACATTGAAAACTTCCAACCGACACCTTCATATTCCAGATCTATGTTAACCAGCGCGACGTTCTTGGTGGTCGGGTGCCCGCCAGCTATGCCGCGAGAGGAGATATAACCGCCAGGAACGGCGCTTATTCCGTACAAGATGATGTCTTCGGCACGTGAATACATTTGATAGAAATCACCGTGGTAATCTGGGCCCGGGCCGTTCGGGAAGGGGTACCCCGATCCGAAGATTGTTTTCACGGAGTAGTTGATAACAGTGGCGCTGGCGCTTGAATGCCCACCGCCACTGCGATCAACGAACACATTTCTGGCTAAGACGGCGCCGCGCGGACCATCGCAGACCAGATCCATATAGTCATCGGTATAGTATGTGCCGGTCCATGCATTTCCCCATCCTTGAAAAGGGGCGCAGTCCGACCCAGTGGCTACGATGTCCAACGTGCGATGCATGTAGAGGTTGTCAAACCAAAGGTAGTCTTCCCCTCCACCTGTCTTGTCGACGTGTCCAGCCATGGTCAGATTGTAAAATCGAACGAGCTTGAGTTGCAGTCCGCCACCATCGGCCGGCCCGTCGATGCCAATAATTGAGACGTTGTTGCGGTTCGTTCCGGGCGCTGACGTAAACGTCAGCCAACGATCATTGGTAACATAGGCAGGTTGCCACCAAGCCAGCCCCGTTAGGGCCGGAAGCTGCCAATCTCCTTCTCCGAGCCTAATTTCCGCCCCGTCAACGCTGCTTCCAAGCCCAGCCAAGCTTGCAGAGCCGATTGCGCGAGCAATGCTGCGGCAGGCGGTTGCCTGCGTCTCGCAATCCTTTGCGTCGTTTCCGCTTAGCGAGGCGTATCTGATCCGCTGCGGTAGGGTGCCGTGTCCGTTGACGTTGAGAATAAGCGAGGAAGTTTCGTTCGAGATAGTGGTGCCCTGAAGAACCTTCGGCACTCCGATGCGCGGATAGGCGATTGCGCGAACTTCAATGCGTCCGTCAGACGGGAAGTCCGCTGCGCGAATAGTAGCCCAATACTCAATTACATCAGTTTCCGGATTGAGGGTCATCTCGCTGACGTTCGCCCATGGTCCGCCGTTCACTGAGAAGGCTACGCGCTCAATGTCGTTCGCGTGAAAAGCTACGACTGCAACATTTAAACTTCCGTTTATCGTTTGGTAAGGCACCGTATCCCAGTGAGCAATCGCGGTTGCGGTTGATGCGAATCCGCTGCCGATTTGAGCCGGTTCAGCGGTTGCACCATTGAAGCCATTACCCGGAATGAGGACCACAGAGCCTGTTCCAGATGGAGTCGCCGTCGCTGACGGCGTTGGTGTTCTTGTCTGAGTCGGAAAGGGGGGCGCCGTTCTAGTTGGAGTGCTCGTCGCTATTGGAGATGCGGTTGCAGTCGGAATTGCTGTGCTGGTGCGCGTAGGGGACGCAGTCGCGGTAGCAGTAGGGGCGATGGTCGGCGTCGCAGTTACAGCTGCAATTCCCGCCACTCTGATTTGGCGATAGCTTGTATAGCTTGAGGCGCCCGCCCGGTTGACGGCTCTCACTCTGTATCGATACGTGCCCGCAGATGGAGCATCGGTATAGGTGCGAATGTTCGCGCCGACTGAGAAATTGATGCTCTTCCCGAAGGTGCCTTTCGAGAGTCGCTTCGTACGTTTGATGCTGAAGTGGTTTTCATTCGAGGAGTTGTCGAGCCACCTCAATCTGACTCCTCCTGAAACAACGGATATCGTGAGGTTGCTTGGTGCTTTGGGTTTCCTGCCGGCAGCCTCCGCGCTTTGGCTCGCAAAGAGTGCGGGGATAATGCTACCGACGCATACCAAAATGCGCACAACGGTCCCTAGCGGCCGAACCCGCTGAATCGACAACATGCGACACCCACCGCTTACCAAACTGAGAGTTGGTCAATTGGTTGCAATTGCGGGGCCAACTAAGATTGCCACTGCAAGAAACTGCGTATAGTTCCTAGAAGAATCCCCCTGGTTCTGCAGGGTTGCACTGTGGCTATTCTTCGTCCTTACTTTCGCCTTTCTCCTGGCTATCTCCGCTTCCTAGCTCCGACAGGAGCGTGGTGATTCCGTGGTGCGAAATCGGTGCTTTGAGCACGCCACCTACGCCGAGCTCGGCTGCCCGTGCAATTCTGCTCGGAGTCGGTTTTTGGTCGACGAAGAATATTCGAATCCAACCGGGTAAGCTCAGAACGAAAGGTGCTAAGCGCACCGAGAACTCGCCCGATTTGAAGTCGCTTACATCAATAATTATCGCATCAGGTTCATGTTTCATAATTTGAATGTCGGCTTCGTCGATCGAGTCGACTTGTACCGAGCGTTTCGCCGGAACATGCCCCGTGATACGTCGCAGAATTTGCCGCTGAGCCGGTTTCCTCGCAACGATAAGAAGACCGCTCAACACTTTTTTGGGAGATAGTTTTCCAAAATTCATGTTGTCCTCCTTAAGTCACACAGGGAGCATCGACGAGATGTTTTTTTTGCATTACAGCTACGCCGAAATATCAGGGCAAATTTGAATTATCGATCGCAAAATTGGGAGATTTTCTTAGTTTCCACTACGTCGATTGCGGTGTGTCATTTTGCACCTGCCCATATTGTCTCAGGGTACTACTGACGGCATGTGAGAGGATTAGTCCTAGAAGGTGTTTTTCAGGTCGAACGGAAATTTTCACTCGTAGTTTGATTCGGCAGCCAATGCTGCTCTTGCGCTGAAGACGGTGGCTAATGTTCCCCTCGAAGGGGCAGAGCGATGAAAGAAAAGCTCGCCTTGTCATGCGGAATGCCAAAGCTTTTCAGAACCCCGTTATGTAGCGTAGCTAAGGCTCTGAGATCGCTCAGGTAGAAGAGCGTCGACTCAGGGCATCTTTACTGAAGATGGGCTCGCTCTGCTGCATCTAATCTAGGAGTCCAATGTCGCCAATTTGTAGCTGTATTAATTCTCTGTCTTAGGTCGGTCAGCATAATGAAACTCTCCCACGAGATTGCAGAGCTCAGCGCTGTCGTGGGTGAGGTGTACGCGCGGCTAATCGCCAAGCGCTACCACGAAGTTATTTTCGGGGAACTCGCGTATCGCGGTCTTGGAAATGACTTTGTGGCGGTTTGCCCATTCCACGAACACTCGAGTGTTCCTACCTTGCATATTCATGGGAACAGCGCGACGTGGCGATGCTTTGCCGGTTGCGGATCGGGGACCTGGATTCGCTATCTACAGCGTAGGTCCGGATTGACCTTTTGGGACGCGCTCAACAGGCTCTCTCTCGCGGCTCAAATCGATCTTCAGCATTATCCGCACTACGAACGCTGGAAACGCGAAACCGCGCAGGCGGAAATTTGTGAGAAGGTTTTGGGTTTTGCTCAAGATCAGCTTCGCAGCCCTGCTGGGACGGAAGTATTAAAGTATCTCAAGAGCCGCAAGCTCAGCGATCAAGATATTTCTGCGATGGAACTTGGCGCGCTTCCCGATGCGAAAGCGCTGATGAGTTTCCTGGAACAATCAAATTTTGACAAGGAATTGCTCTTTGGATCTCCGCGTGATGGGCGGCCAGGGGCTTTTAGCGAAGCGCCTCTCCTTGGCACGAACCGCGTAGTAATTCCGTTTCGCGACGAGATTGGAAGGATTTTTACCCTGTTTTCTCGTATTACTCCTGCCACACAACCGGTCACTATCGAAAAGTATCGTCCGGTGTCGGCGCTCACGGATGAGCGGGATATTTTGTTTAATCTGTGGAGTACTCCGGCCACCGAAGAATTGATTCTCGTAGAAGGTTCTTTCGATGCGTCTCGTGCTGGACTCGCGAACATTCTGAATGTCGTCGCCATAAACGGCGTTGATCTTCGCCCCGCGCACTTTGACACTTTACGCCGCAGAGAGATTAAGAAAGTTTTTCTGGTGCCAGATACCGACAAAGTGGCGCAAGAGAAAGCGCCTGCTACTGTTGATGCTCTTGTGAGCGCTGGGTTCGACGTGATGCTGGTAACGCTGCCCGGCGAGTTCAAAGATGTGGACAGCTTGCTTGGGGATCTGGGTGAGGTAGGGGCGGAGCTTTTCCGCAGTGCTATTCGGTCTGCGATGCCGGGCATGCGCTGGCGCGCGCAGCAATTAGCAAAGACCCATGCACAAGATAAGTCGGCACTTCTTCGTGCAGGTTTAGAGTATGCCGCTAAAATTCCTAAAACTATTTTCGCGGTGGAGTTTCTCACCGAGCTTCTAAGTCTTGGTGCTGCAGAAGTGCGCGATGTGCAGCATTCTCTCGACGCGCTACGCGCCGAGAAATTACCTGAACTCCTTAAAGCTCAGTATCTTACGTCTGCGCAACAAGCTGGCACTGCCATTCGCGAAGGGCGCCATGCGGACTTCGAAGCCTTTTTCGAACAGTGCAAAGACCTTCAGAAAAAGCTTAGCTAAGCCTTCCTATTCATTACGCTTTTAGAAGCGGTCCAGAAATTTGAGTAAAATCCCGATCTTAGCGTCGTGGGGGCATGCGCCGTAAGTTCGGCGGCCTCACGTTTAAGGGATTATTGTTTTGAGCGGATTTGGATCAAATATTAGCTCGCTGAGAGCGCTTCGTCGGTTGGCAGAGAACAGCTCTGCCTTAGGCCGCACGTACGAGCGTCTTTCGACGGGTCAACGCATCACTCGCGCCAGTGATGATGCGGCCGGCTTGGCTATTGCCGATTCGCTACGCGTGCGCTCGCGGTTATACGGCGCTGCTAATCGCAACATCAATGACGCTCTCTCGATGTTGAACATCGCCGATGGGACGCTTGAGAATCAGACCTCAATTCTGACCCGACTCCAGGAGCTTGCCGAACAGTCTGCGAATGGAGTCTTCAGTGCCGCGCAGCGGGAGACCATGAATCGAGAGTACATTTCGCTGGTGAAAGAATTCGGACGCTTGGGCGACACTGCCTCGTTTAACGGAGTCTCGTTGCTAAAGAACGAGGGCAGCACCACCAATTTCCAAGTGGGAATTGATGGCCAATCAAACTCGAATATTTCCTTCACCACCACCGCGACAGGATCGCTGAGTGGAACGATTGAACTTGAAGAAAATCCGGATCCGAGCACCTTTGTTGGAAGTGGTACCCTGGCTCAGCTTACCGCATCGTACAACAACCATATGTGGCGTACTACCTGGCGGGACGGGCAAGGGCAAGAACACGACGTGCTTATCGCAATCCGCGATGGTGGGCTCGGGTATTCAAATCAGGTACGATTGGAAATTTACGCGCGAACAAGTGAAGTCGGAGCGGTCGGAGAGGATACTATCAGCATCACGCCTATTGCGGCTGGCGATGAGTGGTCGATTCTGGGAAGAGGCTATTTGGCGAGAGATTCGGTAACGGGCAGGCTCAGTGAGCTCTGGCCACTGAGCTATCGAATGCATGGCGTTACCAGTTATGCCGATCTCAATATCGACCTAAGCGCAATTCACGTCTTCTCCAGCGCCGAAACTGGTAAGCAACAATCCATGCTTGAGTTTACTGGAATCGAGAATGTGGGGCGTGCCCGCGATGCATTGACTATTCTTGCTCGCCGGCTTGATCAGGTGGGCTCGCTGCGGGGAAGTTACGGGGCAACGCAAAGTCGGCTACAAGCTGCTCTTTCGCTAGTTATGAGTCAGGGTGAAAGCACGAAGGGTGCAGAATCGCGAATCCGAGATATAGACGTAGCGGCTGAAAGTGCGCGTCTCGTTTCTCTGCAGATATTACAACAAGCGGCGGCTTCTGTGCTCGCGTCAGCTAATCAGCAGCCGCGCTTGCTGCTTGACCTATTGCGCTCCGGGTAATCGGCATCGCTACGGCAACTTACTGCGGTAATCCGCTTCAATATCAAAATGTAGGGTGTCTAGCAGCGCGTTACGCAAACGATCCCAGATTTCATGGCGTTGTAACGGTAATTCTTGGCGCTTTTTAAGACCTTCAGCGGAGATGCTGATCTCGCAGCTTTGTTCGGTTGCTTCCACGAGCAGCGTTTGGGAGACCGTTGGAATCAGGCCAATCAGAGAGGATAAAAAACGCGACTCGAAAATATCAAAACCCAAGCGGAAATGCTTGATATGAAGAGCAGGTAGCCGCCCGATATCTTCGATCTTAATATCCGCCGGAAAGGAGCGCCGCTCGATCTCGCAAACGTGCAGCATATGATGAGACTTCTCGTTGGCGATGAACTTGCTGTTGACCGCCACTGCAAACTCCTGACCGGGTGTCTTTGGTGAGGAGGTGATTTCACCGCCGATAAAGCAGAATTCATCTGCGCTCGGTAGAAGCGTGGCCGGAATATTGGGGTCAATCAAATTACGCTGATCTCTGCCCTTCAAATTTACAATCGGAGATGTCTTTAGGACGAGACACTCCACGAGCGATCTCAAAGTGCTGTCGATGAAATCCGGTAGATAAACTTCCTTACTCGTGAGCGTTGCGCGGTACTCGCAGCGGTAGCCGAGAGGGAGATAGGCGCATTTTGTTACAAGTGATGAATTCATTTCGCGAAGTGTATCACGCGCGCTCGGTTTGAAATAGTACGCATCGGACTAGCTCGGAAAAATGCTCGTGATCATCGATAGATTTCATTTTGAGAAGCATGGGCGTGCTGATAAGGTCGCGGGCTCAAGACCTGGCAGGCCAGCGGAATGCGCTCTCGCCATAAAATCTTGTCTGAATCGTTCGGAGAGGAAACTTTCTTACGTTTTTCTCGATACGGTACTGAAGGAAGAAGCTCTCTTCAGCTGGCTCTGAGATCAGTATCAGTGGAGGCTTAGAAATGTTGAAAATCGTTGTCGTTGACGATTCTGCGGAAGGCAGGAATCAACTTGTCGATCGTCTCCAGCGCTTGCTCGAGCTGACAAAATCTGAACTTGAGATTCTTCCGCGCATCGATTTTAAGCCACTTTCGCTTCAGGAACTTAAGTTTCACGACCCTGCCGATGTGTGCGTGATCGGCCCTGGCATTGTACGCGGAACTTTGCCGGAGGTTGGAACGGTGCGCCGTCTACTACCCGAGACTGCTTTGATGGCGGCTCTTTCGGTGGAGACTTCGGGATTCTCGACGCTTGAGCAGCTAGCGCGACTTGGTATTGATGACACGTTGCTGCCGGAAACTCTGCCCGCAGAGTTTCTACGAAAAATAGTGCTCCTCGCTCGCAGGGCCAAGCGCAGTAAACCGGGAAAGCTCATTCTTGTAGATAGCGGAAAAGGCGGCTTGGGGGGCACCTCATTGTGCGCCGCAATGGCGGAGGCAATGGCGCTTCAGGGAAAGCGCGTGGTTGTTTTCGATTTCGACTGTCAGACTCAGGATCTCAGCCGTTTTCTGCAGGCTCGCCCTTTTGTGAATGAAAATTTGCACCTACTCCTCGAGCAGCAACGCCCGGTCACGCAAGAATTTGTTGAGCAGTGTATGGTGCGTCTATGGGATCAAGGCAAGGGTTCTCTTTCTTGCATTGCCCCGATTGAGGAGAACGATGAACTTTTTAGCGCTACCTCGGGATACTCGCGCGGACTTCTCTCTATCCTCGAAGTGCTCGATGCTTCGTGTGATTGCGTGTTTGTCGATATTGCGGGCGCACGCAGCGCAATTTTGCGCACTTTTTATCGAGTGGCTGACAAGGTGGTCTATATCGTCGGCAACGATCCGGCCTCACTCTATGCAAGCGTAGATAGAATCGCTCAAGTGCGAACGCTTCTGTCTGCCGAAGCTGAAATCGTACTCACTTTGAATAATCCATCCGCGCGCGGCTTATCCCGCTCGTTCCTCGTTGAGGAACTTGATCGCGCGCTCGGGCTGACACCTGAAAACTGGAGCGCCACTCCTATTCCTTATTCATCAGCAGGTCAGCGCTGGCCAGGCTCCGGTAGTACTTTGTACTCCCTAGGAAGCTCCTCGCTGCGCTGCGCGATCGATTCCTTGCTCGGACGGTTGGCGTTGATACCTCGCCCTGCGATGGGAACGGAGAACTCCCTTACGTTCGGTACTGACTGGATTCGCCGCTTATTGAAGCGCGGAGAGAAGATCGCTTCCCATGCTGCTGAGAGCGCTCCGCGACATGGTCTTGCTGAACCGCAGTTGAAGCTTCCTGAGCCACCCCAGGGGAGATTAAGCGAGCTGCAGCATTCACCCCCCACGATGGCGGTCGCGATCGAGCACCTGGATCTCGATAGTCTAATTTCGCCGGCAGTTATTTCGTAGATAACGTTTGTTGTAAGGAGAAAATATGGGCAAGACAAAATTGATTGGTCTTCGTGGTCGTGATGAGAAAGGGTACACGCTGCTTGAGTACTGTGCTGGGGCAGCGGTGATTGCAGGAATCATTTTTGCAGCCTTGCAAACAATGGGCTCCAATTTAAGTGGATACCTGGGTGCTATCGGCAGCTGGGCGACGCGTCGCGCGGCAGATATTTCCTCATAGAGCTTGTGGAGAGCAGATGGGCACTTTGCCTGTCTGCTCAAATTTTCTTTCTTTCTGGAGTGGTTATGCCGGGACGAAGTACTGCCATGGGGCGAGGGGGGCGAAGGAATCGTTCAGCGTTTCCTGGTTTGATGATTCTTGCAGCTGCAATTTTGGGTGCAGCAGTGATTTTGAAATCGGAGATAGCCCCCTCTCAGTCTGAGGCGAAGGCGCCGATTGTTGTTGGGCAGTTTGATACGATTAGCCTGCCAGTCCCCGTAAGCTTTGTGCCGGCCGGAACTAAGATGAAAGACATCCGTTTTAGGAATGTCAGCTTTCCTAATCATCAAGTTCCAGAAGGCGCCTTGAGTTCAGTTACTGAGTACCTTGAGGCCACAACGCTTGCGCCTCTTCCGGCCAATCTGCCTCTGTTCAAGGAAAACTTCAGCTTGCTCGGGGGAGTGAAGAACCCAGTTATCGAAAGAATACCTGCCGGAATGCGCGCCATGAGCATTCGAGTGGACGCAACTTCCTCTGTTGAAGGGTGGGCTGGTTCGGGTTCAGTGGTGGACGTTCTACTGGTGGAAAAGGATCGAACCACCGTAGTCGCGGAGAAAGTGAAGGTCCTTTCGGCTGAACGCTCGGTCTCCCCTGTAGAAGGCGCGGCGGCGCCGAGTGTCCCTAGTACCGTTACTGTTTTGGTTACCCAAGAACAGTGCCTTGCCATTAACACCGCTATTCCGCGCGGAAAGCTGGCCTTCGCACTGCGGAGCGGAAGTGATGAAGATAACTGGTCAGACACGATTTTTACAGCCGAGCGTCTTACCGGAAATAGCGCGCTCCTTGACGAGAGAGCAGCGGTATCGGGTTTTGTCTCAGTGCAGAGCGCTGACGGAACCGACTCCTTTGCGCTCTCCAATGGGAAATGGGTGCGTTCTGAAGTGGTGCCCGAAGGATTTTTTGCTGCGCGGGAACGCTAGGAGAGATGAGGAAGGTATCGAACGCGCTGCTCGCTGAACTAGATCCCCAGCAGCCTGCTGATCGTAGGCTCCTTTCGTTTGACGACCATGAGAAAGTTGCTAGGCGCAGGGCGCTTTCGCCGGCTCTTTGTCATGTGTTACGGGAAGTGCAACGAGAGCTAGGATATGAGCGAAGAGATTCTGGCCTCGAGGATCCGCAGGCCGCGCCATCGATTGATGTAAGTACCCTCATAAAGCGCTCTGCGGAACGCTTGGGGTTTGATTTAACCTCCTACGAAAAAGATGAGATTCTTTCGTATGTAGAGCGTGATGAGAAGCCCTTCGGGCTTCTGCAGCCTCTTGTCGATGACACTTCGATCTCAGACATAATCGTTTCAGACTTCTCTAAAGTTTCGATTCAACAGGGTCGCAGAAATTTCTCGACTGATATCGTATTCCCAAGCCCAGAAGTCTACGAAAATTTTGTTGAGCGGCTTTTACAGCGAGCGGGCACAACCTATTCAACTAAGAAACCGATCGCCGATGGGATGATTGGTTCGTACGCGCGCATTCATGTGGTGCATCGATCGCTATGTGATACGGGGCCGTATCTGACTATTCGCCTTAATCGATTTTCCTCTGTCGGCGTATCTGACCTGGTGAGCTGCGGCTTGGCGCCGCTGGAGCTGTTTGACTATCTGCAAGCGCTGATTCGCGGCGGACGCACCATTCTCATAGTCGGCGAAGTCGGCACCGGCAAGACGACTCTAGTGCGCGCACTGGCAGGCAGCATTCCAATGCAGGATTCTATCCTGGTGATCGAGGACACTCCCGAGATTCGGCTTGAGCATCCGCATGTTCGTTACATAACCACCCGCGAAGCCAATTCAGACGGCGCCGGCCGAGTCGCTCCCAGTGAATGCATTCGCGCGGGTATGCGAATGGCTATGAATCGCATTATTTTCGGTGAAATTCGAGATGCCGAGGCTGCGGAAGCCTTCATCGATGTCTGCGCATCGGGCCATCCGGGCGTTTCAACAGTTCACGGCCGCAGTTCCATGGATGCGGTCGCCCGGCTGGAGTTGTTTCTGGGAAGGGCGCAGAAGGGGGTGCAACGGGCCGTACTAAGCGAGCAAATTGCGACCGCAGTTCATGTCCTCGTGCATGTTGATATTTGCCGTGAAAGTGGCCGACGGCGAGTCATGGATGTTCGTGAGATTGGTCCCGTCGCTGATGGGACTCTCAGACAGCGCCAGATGTTTCAGTATCAAGTTCAACAAGGGCTTGCGACCTGGAAAGTCGTAAACAAAATCAGCGCCCACCGAGAGTTGCTTGAAAGCGATGTACGCAAGGTTGTTCTCGCGATGTTTCCGTCACTGCTTGAGCTGAACCCAGCTCAGCAGCTTGAAGAATCCATGCGTGGACGTTCGAGGTAGTATGGCTATGTGGCAGGGTAGGGTCGAAGTTGATCGAGCTCGAGAGTTGCTGGGGGCCTATGCGACCCCTCGTGAATCTTGCGCACTGAGAGAGTCGCCTCCAGCAGCGAATACAGGCAGAGGGGTGGTTGCAAAGCTGGATAGCGTCCTCTTTCTCTCAAGCAGACAGAATCGTTCGGCGCTGGTTGCGTCCCTGGCTGCAGGGGGCTGTATATTGCTGGCTTGGCGTAGTCCTTTCGCTTTTCTACCTCCGCTTATCACGTGTTTAATGCTTCACCTTGATGGGCGTCGGCGCGCATTTCGACGAGCAGAATCATTTGAGCGCGATTATCCCGCTCTACTGCTTTCTCTGGCCTCAGCCGTGCGCACAGGGCTCGATCCGTTTGTGGCCCTTTGCAAGTGCGAGGAGCTCTTCTCGGATGGCTCGGAAATGAAAAGCGAACTGCGTGGGCTTGTTCGTAACGTCGAGAATGGCGCATCGGAAGAGGAGAGTCTTGCTCGATTTGCTGAGACCATTCCGCACCCGGATCTTAAACTCTTTCGAAGTGCGTTTATCTTGGCGCGGAAGGAGGGAGCATCGCTAGCTGAGACATTGCAGCGTCTGGCTCGTGTGACGCGGCAGCGTCAGTCCTTTCGGCGCAAGGTTCGCTCTTCCGTCGCTATGCAGAAACTGTCGGCGATAGGCATTACGCTTTGCACCCTTGTTATTGGCCTGATCCAAGGGCTCACCAATCCGGAAGCTTTGCGCACGGCATGGGCGAGCCCTCTTGGCTCGCATGCGATTGTCGTTGGCCTATGTTTGGTCACTAGCGGCTTGCTTTGGATGTTAACTCTTACCAGATCGCGCATGTAGGAGGCGCACGAAATGAGTTTTTTGCTTCTCACTTGTTGTTGCGGGCTGTTGGGCGCAGTCGCGCTGCAGTTCTCTTATACTTCGGGGCGAAGAGTGGCCGAAGATGTTTTCTTTGATCTCACGGATGCGCAGACTTCACAGAATCTGAATCCGCGAAAGGAAGCCGCGATTGCACAAGGAACGGGAAGCATAGATTCGATCGCTCGTGCAGAGCAGCGCGCTGCCCGAAAACTGCGCACTGCAATAGTATTGCTTACGCCCGCCCTATGTATCGTCGTGAGAGCGTTCTTTGGTGTGCCGTCCCCCGCGGGTCTTCTCGTAACTGCGGCGGTAGGAGTTGCCCTAGGTTGTTTGGCCGCGGAAGCCGCGCTTCGTCGGCGAGCAGCGAGGAAGATTCGGCAACTGGAGTTTTATCTCCCCATCGTCATGGAGCGAATCGTTATGGCTGTTCAAGCCGGGCACGACGTTCTAGCTGCCTTAAAAACGATCCTTGATCTTGAGGCAGGCACCCACGCTAAGCGGGCTCCGACAGTCTCGCCGTTCGAGGATCCTGTAACGCAATTGCTCAGTCGAGTTTACAAGCTTGCGGAATCTGGTGTTGGCCTCGAACACAGCTTGCATGAGGTGGCTGCCAGCGTGGCTTGCCCCGCCGTTCGTCATGCTTTTATTCATTTGGCGCAGGCGCATAAGGAGGGCGGAGAGCTGGTAATGCCGCTACGAGAACTGAGTGACTCAACGCAGCTCTACTATCAGGAATCGGTAGAGGAAGAGATAGCAAAGCTGCCGGTAAGAGCCACTGTCCCGCTCCTCTGTACGTTTGCCGGTTTAATCATTTTCTTTCTGACGGCGCCAATGATGCAGGTTCTCGATATTACGAACAAGGCGATGCCAAAATGAAAGCAGCGCTACTTCGCAGAATCTTCTACCGTCGGCTGCGCGCCGAAGGAGGGACAACTGTTCTCATGGCGGCTACCGTGGTTTTGCCAATCATATTTTTTCTTTTTAGTGTGAGCTTGGATGCGACGCGTTACATGGCTGAGAATCAGCAGTCTCAGAAAGTCCTAGATGAGATTGCTGCGTATGCATATCGTTTCCTTCCATTCGAGTCGCAAGCACGGAATGCGGCGCAGTCCTATTTAGCGCGTTACTCGCGTTTAGCCGAGAACACCACGGTCACTGTTGATTCCGACACTGTCTCTTTGTTGTACCAGGGTTTATCGCCGTTGAGCTTTCCGCGCTTCTTTGGTTTTGAGGCCGGCATACCCATCTCAGCCTACAGCAAGGCTCGCGGTACTCCCTTCGATGCCCTCATAGTTCTAGATAGCGGGTCCTCGGTAGGGCCAGCGCTTAGTTCCTCCGCAGCTTGGGGCGATCTATCAGCGTGGCCGCCGGCTACCTTCTTTGCAAATGAATTTGTTTTGAGCGACGCTGGGATTCCAATTGATCCACGCGTGCTTACTCAGCAGTGCTTCAATCCGACATTCTCGGCCCTGAAGCTTGGAGCTGCACGGGTATTCGAATACCTGGCTCATTCGCGGTCCAATGCGGTTGGAATCATGGTTGCACCTGGCAGTTCATCCGCCATTGATGTCTTGCGGCCCGTCGTCAGCCCCCGGCAATGGCCCCTTGGAGCGGGAGAGGCAAGTCTTAGTCCATATGTTGGTCTGCATAACAGAAATGCCTTGTGCGCGGCTGCTGCCGAGCGCGAACAAGTTGCGGATGGATATAGATTCCCAAATGCAAACCCGCAACTCGAGGATGAGGGCGGTTCGCCCAACCAACCAGTCGATTTAGCCTTACCGAGTATTGAGCAAGCTAGTTGGGAATTGAATCCAGAGATGCTGCCGTACGTGCGAGCTCGGCAAGCCCTTTGGTCGCAGGCGCGTCGCGAAAATTCAATGATGGATAGCTCTGAGGTGCTGCAAGCAGTTCGAGCTTCCTTGATTGGAGCTCATTTCGAGGGCGACCGAGGTGGGCTTTCTAACGAAGCATTCAAGTCCGCTTATGTATTCTCTGCGGATGTTCCTCAGGCTCTCGGGGCGCGATTTCCTGACGCCGCAGTGGTAGCGGCGCTTGCCGCACAATTTGAGGCGATAAGGTCGGATATTGTGGAATCCCAGCGCGATCTGTTTTTGAAGATCGACTACGTGCTCTTTCGCCATCCAGGTGTGGAAGAAGCCGATTTCGAATCTCGTGTGCAGCAGCTAGCTGAATTCTTTGAGGAGCAGCAGAAAATTGAGGGGCAATACACTGAAAATTTCCAGATCTCTCTTGCCTACGCTGATTCCCCAGAATCTTTCACGCGCAAAGTACTTCCGACCATTGCGCTGAGTCGGAGAACCGCAGTTTTGTCGAGGTAGTATTCATGAGCGAGCGACGTGAAGCAGGCATGGTGACATTGGAGGCAGGGGTAACCACTATCATGCTCTGTCTTCTGCTGTTGGGAGGTTTTGGGGTCACCGATTATTTAGATCGCTTGGATTTTATTAATGGAGTTATTGAACGCGAGCTGGGTGACTCCGCGATTAAGCCTTTTCGCCTGGAGGGAGGTTCGACCGGCAGGGCTACTATGCAGGTGAACACTGTCGCACTTCATGAATACCTCGATGGTGTGTTGGCTTCTGTCGAGCAATCGCTCCAAGTGCATCGATATACTAAATACTTTATCGAGGTTGGGGCCGCAAAAGCACAGTTAGATCCGCTTACCGGCAAGTTTCTTGGCTTTGATCCCGCCGCGGAGTTTCGTGAGTCGCGCGGGACGCTCCAGGTTTCCTCGACTCTGGCTTCGTTCAGTGATTTGCCTGCACGCTTTGATCAACTAGCGGGGACTACCCAATCTCATGCGAGCCTGCCTGCGGTTTCCCTGGTCGCAGCGCCTCTCTCATTATTCGGTATGGCCGAAGGCGTTCAGTTCAATGAAGCCTCGATACTGGTGGGACTGCGTGTTTTTGCATCACTCGAAGGCTCACTTTCGGGAACGGCCTATCAACAGATAGGGATCAGCCCGCTTATCGAGGGCTATAAAGTTGTTCAGCTGCGAGGGGTATTAGAATGAAGATGAGTAACATTCGAACTCTCTTTGGATGGCGAGCCCGCAAGGTTCCTGCGCCGACCTTCTTGGGAGCATTGAGAAAGGTGGCCGGGGAGGAGGCCTTTGCGATGGCGGCATTCGAATCGCCCGATCGCAGGGAAATTCTCTCGACCGCTGCTAGGCAGATGCACATGAGTGAGTCCCTTTTGCTAGAGACGCTCGCCCGTATCCTGGAGCTTCCTTTTTCGCGTGTGGTGGAAGCTCCGGCCAGTCTGCCGGAAGGCGTAAGCCTTCTCGAATTCCGTGTCGGTGGCTGCGTGCCGATCTACGAACGAGGATTGCTCATAGGTCTCTGTTGCGTTGACCCGAGCTTTGTCGCCCCTATTCGTCGCATTCTGGGTCCTTTGCCTATCACGCTCGCTCGTTGGAGTGATATTCGAGTAGCTTTGGGTGAATTTGAGAGTAGGGAAAAAGAGAAAGCTGCGCGGCACGCTAATGAGCACCAGGAGGCCTGTCGCAAGCTCGCCCTGCGCGCCCTATCCGCTATGGTTCGCCAGGCAGACTCTCATCGGCAGGCAAGCTTACAAATAAACGATGAACAGGAGCTCTTGCAGTATGAGTTTCAAACAGAGGGTGGTTTGCGTGCACGAGGCAAGGTAAGGGGTGAGGCGAGGGAGGCCTTGCTTTGTTTTCTTGATGCCGCTGCTTCGGAAGTTTTGCTTTTGCCGGAAGAGGGTGGTTCAGCTATCGATTTGCGGATGCGTGTCGAGAAAACAAGTTCTACGCGATTCGTAGTCTCATGGCAGCGTGAGGCGCCTGCTGCGGAGAATGTTGTTAGCTTTCCTTCCGCGCCGCTTCATGATGCGTCAACTGTTCTGAGTAATTCGCGGCGCAAGCCTGGCTCGCGACGTAGTCGAGTCTTAATCGTCGACGATAATCCCACCTTTGGGCGCGTCCTGGAGCGTTTCTTTCAGCGACAGGATCTGGACGTTGAACATGCGCTTGACGGCGCGAAGGCTTTGGCGCTGTTGCGTAAAGACTCTATGCATGTCGACCTCGTAATCTGCGATGTGCACATGCCGGAGGTGAATGGACATGAGTTCCTGAAGCGACTGCGAGGTGATGCCCGCTTTGCCTTGCTCCCCGTTGTGATGCTGACGTCTGATACCGATATCGAACTCAAGCTGCAGCTCTTGAAAGAGGGGGCGGATGCTTTGCTAACCAAGAATGAGGATCCTCGACTGCTATATACGCATGTACGACGACTTATCGAAAAATCTAACCTTTTGAAAGCCGCATGAGCTTAGTGCCCTTGGTGATTCTATCGATTGGGTGTTCGCTTGCTTGGGTTGCAGTGATCTTCCTGTATCTGCGCGCTGGGCAAGTGCGTGCCGCCTTGTTGCGATTGTTGGATGAGCGCGTACATAGCGCGCCGAAAGCAACGAGTGCAGCGTCTTCGCTCGAGATCATCGATGCGCTACGTTATCGTGCTAATTTGCTCGATACTGTGACTGAAGGCCGTCTTTCGCATAAGATTTCAACTCTATCAGTTTCCGAATCCAACCGGGCTATAGAAGACGGCACGAGAGATCCGCTGCTTGGACGTTTCCAAAATGCGACTCTCCTCACAGCGCGAGTGGAAATGCGCGACGGATCGTCAGCCATTGTCATACGCGGACAAGGTACGCGCGGCCCAGTCTTCGAGCGTCGATTGCGGGAATTTCTTGCTCCATATCTGTTATTTGGGCGTGAAATTTGCTTTGGACTTCGTGACCAATTGTTGTGCGATTCTCTTTTTGAAGGCTTCGCTTCCTTTGGATTTGCTTACACGGTATGCCTGCCTGTGGGCCGCATGGAGAGCGCCCCCACCGAGCGAGAAGTGTTGTGGTGTGGGTTTCTGCAGGGTAAGCGGCCTAACGAGAGAGAGTTGCAGTATCTCCTGCAACTAGCCAGTCAGCGTGGGGAGCAGCAGTTAGCAGAGCGCGTACGCGCCGCTGAGTCGGGCGAGCGAGAGCGGGTCGATTTCTTGGCGCATATTTCTCACGATATGCGATCGCCTCTGTATAACGTGAAATCGATAGTGAATATTCTGCGTCTGGAGAATCCCGCTCCTGAAACGGTCGAGCTTCTAGAGGTTGCCCGCGCTAATTGTGAGAGCCTCGAGGAGATTATCGGCGACGTCCTGGATCTAACCCGGCATGGAGTCGGTAAGTTAAGGGCGAGCCCCGAAATCTTCGATCTCAGAGCTTGCGTGCAGCAAGTCGTTGAGGCTTTTGCCGTTAGCGCGCGAGCGAAAGGTTTGCAACTGCAGTGTAGTCTTCACGACGATTGTCTCCCGATTCGAGGCGACCGCAGACATCTCAAACGGGCAATCTCCAATATAATAAGTAATGCCATCAAATATACTCCCGCTGGGATCGTTTTCGTGGGGCTGCGGAACGACGCTGAGGGGAGCTCTATTCTTACCATAAAGGATAGCGGCAGGGGCATGTCGACCGTAGAGCTCGCGTAGCTATTCAAGCCGTTTGCTCGATTTAAGAGTGAAGGAATAGAGGGCGTCGGACTCGGGCTGGCTATCACCAAGATTCTTGTTGAACTCAGTGGTGGCCGTGTTGAAGTGCAGTCGCAAGAAGGCAGGGGAAGTGAGTTCGTTCTTCGCTTTGGGCGCATAGCAATGGAGCCTGAAGATCGAAGATTGCCCATTGATTCTCAAGTTGAGAGTGGCGGCGCGAATCTTGAAGGAATGAGTGTCTTGCTCGTGGATGACGATGTCGGGTGTGTTGAGAGTCTAGCTCGCCTTCTAGGCCGTTCGGGATGTCGTCTGCTTAAGTCCTACAGTGTCCGCGAAGCTATGAATTTGATTAATTTCGACACCCCCGATTGCATTATTAGTGATGCGCGCATGCCGGAGGGAGGGGTTGAGCTTTTGCTGACCGCGATTCGCGAACGGTGTCTCGAGTGCTCTTTGTTGGTTCTTTCCGGAGACGACGATGCTGACGTCGTGGAGGGCTTGCTGATACGCGGAGCCGACCGCGTGCTGCTAAAACCAGCCACCGTTTCAGATATTGAGACTTGGTTGCTCAAAGTGCGTCAAAGCAAAAACGAAAAACTCCATTTAGAAGAAATGTTGCTGAAGCGCGCGCATGGCTAACACCGTTCTCAAAAAAAATCTGTTCAGCTTGCTTTCGTTTGTCCCCGATCGTTGACGACCTCCTGAGCTTCAAGTAGGTTGAAGCAATGTCGGAGCCCGTTGTAGCAAAAAAAGAACTTGT
>JAFLCA010000060.1 GCA_017302875.1 Deltaproteobacteria bacterium | reverse complement strand
GGGTCAAGAGTATGGGAGCGCTGGAGCCCTTGCTGAGGGCTCCCCGACCGATCATTGTTGCGCACAATGCGGATTTTGAGATTCGACAGTTTTCTAGTATCGGCGTTCCATTGAACGGCGTTGTTGATACTCTGATGATGTCGCGCAAACTGCGGCCAGATCTTCCAAGTCATAGTCTCCAGTCCTGCTGTAAGTATATTCTTGGACTATCCATTAGTAAGCAGGAGCAGCGCAGCAACTGGGCACAACGTCCGCTCAGTGCCAGTCAAATTCAGTATGCAGCGCTTGATGCAGAGGTCACCGTCAAACTGTATCAGGCGCTACGGGCCATCGAGGCGGTTGAGACAATTGATCCAGATCTTTCGATTGAAGGGCTGATGCGGGAATTGACCAAAGCAGTAGAAGAACGACTTGCGCTCATGGCTCCGATAGCTGACAGAGTGGCGAAGCTAAACGCGCGCGAGGCTGCCCTTCGCAGTGCGATGCAGTCACGCTTGCTGGCCGGGGAACAGCCTTACGAAGGCGCACTTGGGCGTTGCAAGTTATTTCACAAACGAAACTATGAGATCGATCCGGTCAAAGTGCGACAGGAATTTCCGGCGCTCGCCGCAGCTGCCATTGAAGAGGTGGTGGATCCCCGTAAATTTGAAAATTTACTGAAGGAGCATTCTGTCGATCCGGGAGCAATCACAGAGCTCCTCAAAGAAGGAGCGAGTACAACGCGGGTATCGATTTCTCTGAGCAGCTTGCTAGACCCGAAGCCTACTTCTTAGGGGCTCCCATGCCGTCATCAACAACCCCCCTGACAATGCAGGCTGCCAGACCATCTTTTAGTTGATTGGTCTCGATAATTGAGGGGTTTCGTTTGGTAAGGAGGGCCTGATCCAGACTTCGATTTATCGCTCGAGAATTGCTTTTGACCGTGGTTTGGCCAAACCACAGTGTTGTCCCGGACTCCGTTTCGATCAGCTTCGTAGTTGCTCCCAAGATGTCAACTGAAGTGATGGTATCGAGCATTCCGACGAACACTAAATCATAGCCGGCGTCGCGGGCTGCCGCGATTGCGCCGAAATTCCCGGTGAAAAATTCTGCTTTCTTTCCTGGCCAATCCTGCCGATTAAGTATCTCGACGATTGGAAATACTTCGGTGCCAATAAAGTCTTCCTGAACCTTCCAGGCCAGCTCGTTTCCAAGGCCCGGAATTTCAGCATTTTTTCCGGCAAGATTTGCCGGAACTGAAAAGGGAATGACTGCCATTCGCACCGGGGCGTTTGAGTGAAACCGATTACTTATATAATCGGCCATCACCGTCTGGATGTAAGCACGATTATTGCAAGGATCTTCATAGTAGGGTTGGGTCAAGGAGCATGCTGTCATGACGACCAACGAACAAAGCGCCAAAATTTTGACGCACACGGAATGGAAACCAAAACGGCGATTCATATAAGAGCCTGTAAAAACGGGAAGGAAGCCATGAGCACGAAACTGCCAGCACGAACTTCAACTTGCCAAGCCCAGATTGTTCAAGGAGCGTGCCAATTCCTTATGATTGCGCTGCTCGTAGTAACAATGAGCTTTGTTGCCGGTTGCAGCAAGCGGTATGATGACGTGCCGACGTATTGGCCGTTCTCGCTGGGGGATTCTGAAAACCAGTCCGTCGGGCGCTTTAAGTCCTCCTATATTGTTGAACAAATTGATGGTTACTATCGTGGCGTAAATCCGGGCCCGATTGGCGTAACAACTTTTGTAAACTCAGACGATCTTTACTCCACCTCATCTTTCGGTCGTATGTACAGCGAGCAGATCATGAGCGAGCTCGCTATGCGTGGCTATGATGTTGTAGAGCTCCGCCATGCCGATGCCATGCAGTTTATATCGAGTCGCGGGGAATTCGCGCTTTCGCGGGACCCCTCTTCGGTGCGACGCGAGCGAGAGCTCGGAGGTGTCGTAGTGGGTACCTATGTCGTATCGCCGGTGCGAGTATACGTAAACGCAAGACTGCTCGATCCTTCGTCTTCGATGGTGCTTTCAGCCGGTTCCGTAGAGATGCCGAAGACTGCTGAAATTTCGCGGATGTTGCGGGTGGGCTCGATGCCAACTACGCTCGAACGCATTCCAGTTCGGCATATCGGGCTAAGCACTTATCCAATGGCGATGTTCCCGTCTGAAGGCCAGAGAATTTACGATATTGAGGAGTCAGGTCCTAGTCGTACTGGTGGTTCACAGCCGCAATTTCTCCCTGGACCTCCTCGCATCCGGCAGAACTAGAACTGAGAACCGCCTCGACAAGGGGCAGAACTCACCATAAAAAACGGGCCTTATGGCCCGTTTTTCTTTGCTGCCGCTCTCTCAAAAGATGCCCCTGAGTGAGAAAAGGAGCCGCCGTCATACGAAACTTTCGTACGTTTGGGAGCTCCAACGCGAGTGTATTTCAAGGGAAACTAACTAGCGGTTGGGCACTCCCCAAAGTAAAGCGCTCTTTTTTCCGATTCAGCCCATAACAGGTTGTTACGGTTTAATAGCACCACTATGGCTGATACTCCCACCCCTGGGTCTGGCAACGCCCCCCATGCATCCGACTTCGTTCGGAGTGAGGAAACTCGCCCAACTGCTTCAGGCGGAGAGCTTTTCGAAAAAGCGCAGATCTCGGGGGGAGAAAAGACTTTTAGCTCAGCAGCAGACGCTGCCGCCGTGTTGGACGACAAGCATGCCGAACCGCTCGCTAAACTTCTCGCTATTCAAGCCCTGAAAGCCGAAGGTGGCGAGCTCGCCTGTGCGGCTCTTCTTCGGGCGATGCAGTCGGATTCTAGATCAAATCAACGTGGTCCGCGCCCGGAGCATAGTGGCCTGCAAAGCACTGTTCCTGGTATTGCTGCACGCGCCTTATTGGAAGCAAAGCCTGAATTACTTGAGCAAGTAGCAATTGATGCGACTGGAAGCCCTAACGTTCGCGCCGTGGCAATATCAGCACTGGGGCAAGATTGCTCGCCGCGATCGTTGCGCACTTTAGGGACTATTCTCACCCAGCAAGACCTTGCACCTGTGCTGTCTTCATTAGTTGGTGCGCTTGAAGTGCAGCTTCGGGCTCCTCCCTCCGGCGGTGAGTTGGAAGTGGAGCGACAGAAAGTTCTTAGCTCGATGTGCTCACGAGTGCTGCGGTCGGAAGGATTGCCTACTGCGAGTCTGGACTCTCTGTTTGAGCTGACCCAAGCGAAAATCGGACCGCAACAGGAAAAACTCTTACTCGACACGAGTCTCTTAAAAACTGAGTCACCATATGCGCGACGCATGAGCGTTGCGCTGCTGGGTAAGAGTTCTAATCCAATTGTTCACAACAGCTTCGCGGATTTGCTGCAGGACTCCAAGACACCGCGAGAAGTAGCATGGGCGCTTACGCAATGTTCAATTGAGACGAATGCCGCTCTGCGGGCTGCCTCAATTGATATGTCGCAGCGACGTTTTCCGGGGCCGAATGTGGATATCGCCCTAAGTTTGCTTCTGTCTTCGACGCTTCCTGAGCGTTATGTCTTGCTCGGCGCTGCCCTCACGAACCCGTGGCAACGACGACATGTACTTGCTTGGCTAGAGAACAATAAGCTTGACCCTGTCGATTACGCACAGCTCGGTACCGCCGGAGTAAGTCTTGCTCAGCCCAGTCTGGGAACTCGGCTGGCGTGCGCGATTCATGGCTTTGTAAGCGACGTACGTAATATCGCTTCTACCGATGGTCACGAGGCCCTCTCGACAATTCGCGGAGAGCTGGCGGTCAACATTCTTAGAAATTGTGCGCCGCCGGGGCGTGCGGCAGCACTCGAAAGATTACTATCGCACTCAACCCAGCGGGTCTCCATCGAAGCCGCCTCCCTTCTCGGACCGAGTCATCCCGAGGCTCGCAAAGTTCTTATGAGTGTCATCTCTATGGATAAGGACACGATTCAGAAGCAGCGCCTTCACAGTGTCGATCTGCTCTCGTTCCAAGCCATGTGTACTGATCCGGATCCTTTAGTGGGGCGTGCAATTCTAGCAAGGTTGTTCGACAAGCCGCAGAGCTATGAGATCTTGGACCTCGCCAAATTGGTGACTCGTCGGCTTTCCCAGACTGTCGATTTATCATGCGCGAAAGTGGTCGCGGCCCTTCTCAGAAATCCGAATGCTTTGCAGACAGCACCGAAGGGGGCCATTGATGATAGCTCACAAATTTTACGAGAGCATTTTCCTAAAGGGGAACTTACCCCGGATAAGGTAATGGGATTAGTATCAAACTTTGCACTGGTTGTGGCGCGATCAAAAGTTGTTCTCGGACGTTTCCCGGAAATTAGAGTGGCCCTGGAGTACATGAGCTGGGAAGGGGCTGAGGGATACGGCGCGTTGGCGCGGCGCACTCTCCGCTCGGTTCACGGCGGAAGGCCCTAGCGCTGGAACGTGGGTTACAAAAAAGGACGAGGGCCACAGGGGCCCTCGTCCTTTTTGCTATGTGGGGGAATTACCAGCGACCGCCGCCGCCTTCTCCACCGCCGCGACCACCGCCGCCACCGCGACGATCACCACGTCCGCCGCCGTCGCGACCACCGCCGCCACCGCCACGACGATCACGTCCGCCGCCACCGCCACCGTAGCCGCCGCGTCCACCGCCGCCGCCACCGCCACCGCCGCCACCGCCGCCGCCACCACCACCACCGCCTTCGCGGGGAGCTTGGGGGCGGGCTTCAGAAACTGTGATCTGACGTCCTTCGTGCTCGGTACCGTTCAACTTCGCAATAGCTTGCTGAGCTTCATCTTCAGTCGCCATTTCGACGAATCCGAAACCTTTGCTGCGGCCGCTATCACGGTCGGTAATTACTTTCGCTGATTCGACGACACCAGCTTCCGAGAAAATACCAACGAGTACATCGTCAGTAACTGCGAACGGCAGATTGCCGACATACAGCTTCTTGTTCATTATAGAGCCCTCCTAGAGGCGATCGCTCCGCACAAAAAAGAAAAAAGGATCACCCTAAGAACTCTCTGCCGCGGACTTGTTAGAGGCCGTAGTATAGAGAGAATGGCCTATAAGAGCAATCAGGCCCAAAAAGCGGCCAAATCATGGGGGTTAGTGCAGGGAGAACCCGGGGGGGCTGCCCTTGTTGTCCTTGAGGTTACGCCAGCCGCGGTCATCTTTCTTTTTTGAAAGGCAGTACGGATTGCTTCGGTTGGATTCTTTGGAGCAGTCTGCGTAGACCCCGGCCTCAGCGTGATAAAGCCAGCCGAGTCCAATTTCATCTAAAAGATCTTGAAAGTGTTCGCCGAAGAAAATTCCCAGTAGCATCAAGCTCATGATGATACCGAGCGCCCACCCGCCGACGCGAACGAGCAGGGGTTCCCACGAGCGTTTGTCGCCACTCTTTTTGGGGCTGTTCGATTTGAGAGAGGGGCGATTCAATTTCTCACTCGCTGCTAATGTTGCGTAAGTTTGTTTTGTCGCGATTCAATTGTCCAATCATATAAGATGATTGCGCAGGGGAGCAGGGGTTCTTTTTCTCTGTCAGCATCGAGGCAGGGCTTAGGGCTTCTCCCGATAGAGACCGGAAGTTGGTCAATTGCTTCAAGAAATTAATTTCTTCAATTGAGTTGAAAACGAAGTTTGGCTACAGTGGTGCCGATGCGGCCCTTGCCGTGAGCAAATAACTCGAGATTTGCCATTTGAATTCTAACGCCTCTCTGACAAGTCATTTCTGGGTCTGCGCCTACCCGTTTGTGGAGACGACGCTCTTTCTCGTCCCCGCACTTTCCCCCGACGCGGCGCTTGCTTCTGCTACTTCGATAGAGCTCTACGACGCTGATGGTGCGCTGTCGAACGAGGTGGAACTCGATTTTCCCGCTGGCCAAGTGGGAATCCTTGAACTCGATTCGATCATGGGTGGATGCAAACTCGAGTCGGGATTGAAGCATGGACATATGCTGGTGCGATCTCCGGCCGGAACCAGCCCCTACCTCCGCATGCATACGCGTGAAGGGGCTGCTCTGATCGGTGAACCAGCAGCATTTGGTGCCGATCGCAGCACGTTTTTTCCTCTCACGATGGATGAAGGCCGCAGCTATTACCTAACGGTGGTAAATCACGGCAAGGCGCAGGCCGCGCTTAAATGTAGGTTGTTTTGCGCCAAACGTTCGCCGGAAACTTTGATATCGATTCCAGCGTTCGGCTCACGAGTGATTAGTCTGGAGAACGAGTTCGCTGAGTACTCGGCAGAGAGTGGAAAACAGATGCAGGCCTATCTGCGGCTCAGCACGAAATCTGAAACCACCCTGGGGGTACAGCTACTCGAACGCACCGAGGGCAAGAACGAGGGCGGAATTTTTTACGCGGTAAGCTAGATGCAAACGGTACGTTGGCTTAGTTTCTGTATTTCCAACGCGGTGACGCGTAGCGTCGTGCATTTCTTCCCCGCGTCGGTGAATGTTGCCGGGCCCTATGCAGCTCAGTGCAAGTTGTCATTGTTCGGCAAGGATATCGAGCGAAAGAGTGTGGTATTGGAAGGCGCGCGCTTCGGACAGCCCGATGGTTTCCGCTTGGATGATGTGTTTCCTCAACTGCAAGAAGGAACAAGTGGATTTTTCGGGCTTGAGTTTGAACTATCGACCACCCAGCCGCGCACCGACTTGTCTGCCTCTACCTGCGTGATTGAGCTTTCTTCTCGCGGTCAATCGTGCCGATTCTGGCCACGCCGTTATATCCAGGACACAGAACCATCTCCTCGCAGCGCGCTTATCCCACGCACCGCAGCTACCCGTTCGCCCCTGGCACTCAAGGATCCTTTTTCAGCGAGTTCCCTCGTGATCGTGAACGGAACTGCTGAAGCCTTCTCTCCGAAGTTTTTGCAACGTCGCCCGAGTGCTGAAAGTGAGCCCTCTCTCCTTTCGCTTGATTCGCTTGCACCCGCGACGGTGGTTGAGTTCGATGTTTCTGAACTAGCGACGGTCGGACAGGAGCCAGTGGAATGCAGCTGGGGGCTGGTTCGTGCCGCAGGGCTGTGGTTATCCGAGCCATTACCTGAAGGCGCCGTGGCATATATGATGTATCGAGATGTCGTGACCCGCCGCCCCGTGTCGGTCGCGGCGCTCTAGAACGATTAGGCCGCAGTATGAAAATTCCAATATTTGTTCCTTTCGGGTCTCATAGTCAGGAAGCTGGCTTGATCTATTTGCTGGCGAATTATCTGAAGGCCACCTACCCGGAAGTCGTTCAGCTTCGTTGTAACGGGATGTTTTCAACTTGCGATCGCGATGTCGACAGCAGCTGGACCCGCACGATGACAACTTGCTTCGCCTGCATCGCGGATCAGCGTGCGTTAAGTGATTGGAGTGGATTGCCGGTACAAGAATTCTCCGCGTATGTGACTCCGGACGACACTCGAGAGACCAAGCAGTGGGCAACTTCGCTCGATGCTTCGCAGTTGCCGCAAGCTGAGTTCCGCGGAATGCCGGTTTCCGAAATGTGCCGAGAGACGTTCGCTAATCGTTTCGGCGTCAGTGAATTTGAACCGCGCAATAAGAGCCACGAGCAGTTCCTGCGGAAGCTGTTAGTTTCTGCGGCACGCGCAGGTTTAGCGGCTCAACGCTACCATTCTTCCTATTCGCCGGATCTCTGTCTCGTAAGCGGGGGGAAAGACTATGTCACGCAAAGCTTCGTCGCGTTGTCTCAGGCTTTGAAACGCGATGTGGCAGTTTTTCGTTGGGATGTAGCGAGCCGCGCTATTCACATTACGCATCCACGATCGAACAAAACTCTTTCTTGTGAACTTGTGCCGGAAGGCGTTCTCGGTATGCGCTCAGACTACAAAACCTGGCCTAATGAGTTGCTTGCAATAGTCCAGGGAATTCTAAGCTTCCTCGAAATCGCGGCCGGTCAGCTGAAGCTTCCGATTAGCAAATAAGCTATCTTAATTGACGTTTTTGGTTCCGGCTGCCTGCTTGGCGTTGACGGTGACGAGCGCAGGTTGAATGCGATGCGCACAGGATTCTCGAACGCTGCACTTTTTGCATTTTACGGGATGGGGCGCAGGCTTAGATGCGGCACCAGCCAAAATTTCACGCATTTCATCAATCATTTTCTGAAGCCACGCCTGACGCTCCGGCGTATTCTCGATCTTGAAGCGTCGGCAATTTGGTCCGAGAATCAGGTAGCCATAGGGCGGGCGTTTGCCTTCGAATTCCTCGACTAAGCGCATGTACACTAACAATTGGGCGACGTAACGATCGCGGATCTTGCGGGCCAGGGGTTTCCGTTCCACCGGGATGATGAACCCATTCTCGCTGATGATAGCGTCCGGCACTCCGGCTAAGCCCTGCATTTCGGAAACATATTTTTTGACAGGCAGCGTTTTGCTCCCATCGATGCTGACCGTGCCGGACTTCGCGGAGATACCCGCTTCCTTGCGCTTGTTTCGTGCAAAGGCGCTGATGGCGTCGACGACGATGAGCGCGGTTACGACGAGAATCAACAAAAGAACGAGCTGCGTGTCGGCGCTCGCGATATCAGCGAGCAGGTTGAGAACATATTCGCGAATTTGCTCTCTCACGCTACCTGCTCACTACATTAGAAGATGAAGGAGAATGGCCACGCCGACTAAGAGAACGAGCAACTTTACTTCACGCGCGAAGTAGACGGCTTCGTCGTAGCCCTTCGCCCAGCGCTTATGCATGTCGATGCCAAGAACGACATTTTCGCTTTTCAGAGTGTCCACTTTTTCAATCGAACTGAGGCGCCAAGCTTCGGGGCACACGGTGTATGCTCCGATCTCTCCGGCTGATAGGATGAATTTTCCGAATTCTGTTTTCTTTGCCATGCCTGACGCGCTCGAAAACCGCTCCGCTGCTTATTTCTATATGGTATGGAGCTTTCGCGCAGCACTTTGACTTAAGGCAAGGTGGCGGCCCTACGAGAATCTAGTAGAAGATAAGGCGTTTGCGCTCAGCGAGTTACGAGCGTGCTGACCAGCTTTTTAAGCATTTGGGCCAAACCGCGGGTGTTTTCCTCGACCTCGCGGGTAGCACGCTCCACTCCGGCGATTATGGCCGCTTCGTGGACGGATTTGAGATCGGGCGCTTGTAAGAAATCATCGTGACGCAGTTCTGCGTTTGGAATATGCGCCGTTTCAATAATGTACTGCGCCTCTGGTGCTTGATTGTTGGTTAGGCGCCAGAAGGCGTAGCGAGCGCAGGCCGTCAAAAACTGGCATTTCAATGCAAATTTGTTGTCCTCAAAGGAGGAACAGACCTTAAGCGAGAAATCATGCTCTGGCTCAAGCAGAAAATTTGTTTCGAAGGTCTCCAGCCAAACCTTGCGTGCCCGATAGGCAGACAGCTGGTCGGTGTACGCCCCCTCGAGGGTGATATGCTCCGGATCGAACGAAACACCCTCAGACCACTGAAATTCGTCTTTAAGTTCAATGACTTGGGGATCTGATTGCTGGTGTGCCATGGGAGCCCAAAAAACCTATAATTCCGACTGCTTAAGTCTTTGTATCGTCGTTTTTTGGAATACGCTTAATAAGAAGAGTGTCTTTTTAGGCCGCTAAGGTTTTCAGCGCCCCACAATGTATGGTATGAGAGATGTTCTAACCTGCTTAAGAGGTTTGGTTTTTCTCTCGCCGTAAGGCGAAAGCGCCTCACGGCGAAACGCAGCGCTTATCGAGCTGCAATTTGGAATCACCGCCTCTTGAACTTGGAAATGGCTTCTCGAATGTCTCTTTAAGCTGCGTTGCGACAGCCCCTTCTGAAGCCAGTAAGCGATTCATGAAACAAAGTCGTTCACACGACGTTCTTTCTTCGGGCCGCTAGGAATAGCCGCAACATTTTATTTGATCCTCAGGACAAAACACATGCAAAGAGAAAGATTCTACAAAGGCAAAGGCCGCGGTAATCGTGGCGGCGGTGGTGGTGGTCGTGGAAACGGCAACGGCGGTGGCGGCGGTGGACGCGGCCGTGGTGGGCGTCGGCGCAATGGTCGCGGTGGCGGCGGTGGTCGTGGCCGAGGTGGTTTTCAACGCGGCGGAGCCGAGAGTGGAAATCAGCGTGAGCGTATTGCAGTAGAAAGCGGCAATTTGGTTTTGATTGACCAGTTCATGCTCGCAAATCCCCAATTTACCCAGAAGCTCGTTGAATTGATTGACGCTGATGCGGCAACGAAAGATGAGCTCATTCGTGATTACGGCGGATCGGTTGTCGAGGTTCAGCCCGGCACGTACCGTATCGAGCGTGATCCCTACGCTTACTCCATTGTAATTCACCCAGAAGGTTCCACCGTGCGTCCGGAGGACATCGCGGATCGCGCAACTGACGCGCGTGGTCGCGTCTTCGTTGACACTCGTTGCTTAGCGATGATTGATCGCGAACTTTTGGACGACAGCAGCTTGCTTGAGAAGTATCAGCAGCTGTGGTTCTCGGGCCAGGATAAAGCCTGCCGCGACTTGCTCCGCGATAATGGTGGAGCTGTGCGCTATGGATTCCAACGCTACGGCGACGAACTGGGCATTTATGTTGTGCCCGGCGACGACGTTGTTTGCCTGTGGCCTGACGTAGCTGAGCCGGCACTGGAAGATGCTCCGCCTGCTGGCCAGGAAGCCTAAGCCAAGCTTAACTCAATACAGCCTCTGATGCGCTGCGGCGACTGTAATAGTCGCAGCGCGTTTGTGCGCCCTCTGCTATACTAGGTAGTAGGTAGCATGAACGAGAGAATGAAGAACTTCGCCCAGCAGCGCGAGGAAATGGTCAAGAACCAACTCCTCGGACGCGGCATTAGCGATGAAGCGGTCTTGGAGGCCATGCGGAAGGTCTCGCGCCACCTCTTTGTTCCAGAGCACTTGCGCAGCGAAGCTTACGCCGACACCACAATCTCAGTCGGACCTGATCAGATCATCTCACCTCCATACATTATTGCCCTGATGCTTGAGTCAGCGCGGCTTACCCCTGGCGATCACGTGCTCGAAATCGGGACTGGATCGGGATATGAAGCGGCGCTGATCGGAGAAATCAGTAAAGCCGTCTATACCATCGAGCTTGATCCAACCTTAATGGCTGCCACTGAGCGCCGCTTGAAGGGATTGGGATACGATAATGTATATTGTCGTTCCGGAAACGGATGGAATGGATGGCCGGAGGTTGCGCCATTTGATGCCATCATTGTCACCGGGGCTACCGCTGAGATCCCCAGAGATTTGGTGAAGCAACTCGCGCCCGGCGGTCGTATGATTCTGCCGCTTGGGGAAGCCGAGCAGCAGCTGGTGTTTCTCGAGCGGGGTGAAACGGGATTGCTCTCGCAGGATCTCGGTCAGGTTCGTTTCGCCCCGCTACGCAGTGATGATTCTCACCATTAAGGGAGCTATGAGGATAGCAGCTATCGTGATGTCGATGATGTTGGTGGGCTTGAGTGCATGCTCTCAGCCTTCTGAGGAAAACGCTTCGTCGCCGAATAATCCCAAAACTCTGTATGGTCAAAGTGTCAAAAAAGCCCGCGATCTTCAAAAGCCGTCAGAGCAGGACGACGAGACTAAACGTCAGGCTGATGAGCTGATGGACAATGAGTAAGGCCACTTCGATCGGGCTGTTTCCGTCTATAGTTCGCTCGTTATCAAGCGGCCTAGCGCATCAATAGTCATCGGCGCATTGCCTTCGCTGCGGTTGTTCACGATGATAAAAGCGTCACTGTCCTTCTCAATTGCGCGCTTTGCCAGTCGCAGCACATCCTTTCGCATTTCCGGATTTGGTCGCTGAACGGATCGATAGGGCTCGAACATTTTTACCGCTTCCTCATATTTGACCCCTAACGGCGTCAGTATGCGCGAGACGTAAAAAGGAGCCTGAAGTCCTCCAGCCTGAGCGGCTGCTTTCATTTGATCATGGAGCGGCGGCATAAGGTGCCAGTGGTTGAAACAGTGAGTCGCACCGCATTCGTTGAGTACTTGAAAATACTCCGCTCCGAGAAGGGCGGGGTCTCTAATTTCCACTGCATAGCGAAACTGCACGGGAAGTTTTTTTAGAAAGGAATGCAGCGTGTCTAAAAAGTGCAGCTGCCCCAGCAAGGTCTTCCCCATAGTTTGAAACTGGAACACGAAGGGGCCTGTTCGCTTCTGTATTGGCGGCGCGCTGTAGCGCTCGAGCACTTCATTCGAGAATAAGTCGGCGTTCAAGAAATCCGCGTTGGTAGTGCCTGCATGTTTGCCATAGCGTGCATGTTTAGGATAACGCGGGATGGTGATGCGTTCCCAGACCTTGGAGACCCACTGGAAACGTTCCGGCAGCGCTTCCGCGTAAGACTCCAATTGCTTGGCGGATGGGGGAGTGTAGAAAGTATTATCTATTCCAACGCTGCTGAGCCAAGGAATCTCGGCGTACTCCTCGAGACAATGTGCCTTGAACTCCTTTTCGTTTCTGTAAGGACGTTTGTATATGACTCCGCGCCAGCCGGGATAGGTCCACGTGCTTGTTCCGAAGCGAATCTGGCGTGGCAACTTTGCCGCGCTTTCTGTATCGAAGGCAAAGTCGGAGGGCGTATCTTCTGCAGCTTTACTCATAGAAAACCGCAGAAATTCCCATCGATCAAAGCTCGAAGCGGTAGGTCAAAAGCTTGTACACCAATTTTGCGGTAAGAAAATCTGGCGCCCGATTGTGTTCGGTCGGAGCCAGCTCCACCACGTCGCAGCCAACCACTGCCTTATTCTGAAAGACGGTTTTCAAAAGTTTTAGCACCTGATACCAGCCCAATCCGCCGGGCTCCGGCGTGCCCGTTGATGGCATGATGCTGATGTCGAAGGCGTCTACGTCGATGGTGATGTAGACGTTATTTCCTAACTTGGAGACGACTGAATCAATCCAATCGGTGCTGTCGTGAATCTGCTCGGCGTAATACACCTTTGATTCGTCGATATTTGCATACTCGGACTGATCAAGGCTGCGGATGCCGACCTGGACGATGTTTTTCGAGAACTCCTTGGCGCGCGCCATGATGCAAGCGTGGCTGAACTTGTTGCCTTCGTACGTGTCACGCATGTCAGTGTGGGCATCGATCTGAAGTATGCTGATGTCTTTGAACTTCTCTGCGTGGGCCATGATCGGGCCATATGAAACGGAGTGTTCTCCGCCGAGTGCAATTACGAAGCGCCCTTCATCCAGATGACGTTTGGTCTCAAGATAGGCTTTGGCATTGAGACCTTCTCCAGTTTCCGCATGTACGGCAGGCGCCGTGTAAATTCCGCGCTTATACACCTCAGTGCGAGTCTCAATGTCGAAGAGCTCCATGTTCATCGACGCCTCGATAATTGCATCGGGGCCTTTGCTCGTACCGGATAGCCAAGAACAGGTCTTGTCGAAAGGCAGAGGGAGAATGACGGCCTTGGCCTTTTCACGCGCGGAGTATTCAGGAGGGATACCTAAGAAATTGCGGTGCTTTTGTGCGGTCGACATGGGGCGAACCTCTCAGTTCTAAATTCAAATGCCCTTTTATCAACTAAAGGACAGGCCTTGTAAAGGGCCAGTTGGCCCACGCAGAGCCTCGGTTTTCTTGCCATTTCTGAGAGAATCCTGTGATATGTTTTAACACGTCGATTGAAAAGGTGATTTCATGAATGCAAAGGCGCTTGCCGTACAGGCGAATACTCTGTTGGAGCGCTGCGGCGTGATGCTTCAGCCGGTGATTTTACTGATCTTTCGAGTTCACTGGGGCTGGGCGTTTTATGTGACGGGCAAAGGCAAGTTACTCAGCCACTCCGATATCGTCGAATTTTTTACCAATCTGGGCATTCCCTTTCCGGGCTTTAACGCCTGGTTCGTCGGGGGTTTGGAGTGTTTCGGCGGACTATTGCTGTTGATTGGTTTGTGTTCGCGGCCGATCGCGTTTGTTCTTGCCATAAACATGCTTGTTGCCTATCTGAGCGTGCCTTACGATCGTGCGAAGCTTCTGACAATCTTTCAGGACGCTGATCCTTTCTTGAACGCTGACCCGTTTTTCTTTCTGCTCACGGCCGTTCTTGTTTTTGCTTTCGGTCCCGGCCTGTTTTCCCTAGACGCACTTGTTGCCAAGACGCTTAGGCGGCCCAAGAAGGAGCTGCACTTTAATTAGGGCTTGCCTGCTTGGATTCCAGCGCGGCAGCGCTGCGACTGGAAATAGAGCACTCTTCGGTGTACTATGCCGACCGGCCTAAAACCGCGTACAAATTGAACTATCATGGCAAACGAAACCGCAATTACCCCGACTCGACAAGCCGACTATCCGGAATGGTATCAGCAAGTCATTAAGGCTGCCGACATGGCGGAGAGTTCTCCCGTGCGCGGTTGCATGGTTATTAAGCCATGGGGCTATGGGATCTGGGAGAACCTGCAACGACAGCTCGATCAACGTATCCGCGATACCGGCCACGAGAACGCCTACTTCCCGCTGTTCATTCCGCTTAGCTTCCTTGAGAAGGAAGCAACTCACGTCCAAGGGTTTGCGAAGGAGTGTGCGGTTGTCACGCATCATCGTTTAGAAGAGAAGGGTGGCAAGCTTGTTCCCACCGCGCCGCTCGAAGAGCCGCTCATCGTACGTCCCACTTCAGAGACGATTATCGGAGATTCATTTTCGAAATGGGTGAAATCATACCGCGATCTCCCGTTGCTCATTAATCAATGGGCTAACGTGGTGCGATGGGAGATGCGCCCGCGCTTGTTCCTGCGTACCGCTGAGTTTCTATGGCAGGAAGGCCATACGGTTCATGCTACCGAAAAGGAAGCCCGTGAAGAGACCATGAAGATGTTGGAGGTGTATCGAGAGTTCGCCGAGAACGTCTTGGCGATCCCCGTGATTGCCGGAGAGAAAACTGAAGGAGAACGTTTCCCCGGCGCTGATAATACCTACTGCATTGAAGCGATGATGCAGGATCGCAAGGCACTCCAGGCTGGAACTTCTCACTATCTGGGACAGAATTTCGCGAAGGGTTCTGATATTACTTTCACGAACGAGCAGGGCGAAATTCAGCATGCCTATACTACCTCGTGGGGTGTTTCCACCCGACTGATTGGGGCAATGATCATGACCCATGGTGATGATGATGGCTTGCGCGTACCGCCGAAGCTCGCCCCTCGTCATGTAGTCATCCTTCCAATTAGTCCTAAGCCGGAGCAACAGTCGGCGATTTTCGCATACGCCGATAGCATTGCGGCCTCGCTGCAGTCAGTGCGCTATGCTGACCGCACCTTGGCGGTGCAGGTTGATAAGCGTGACCTACGCGGTGGCGAGAAGAACTGGCAATGGATCAAGAAGGGAATTCCAGTCCGGATTGAGGTTGGCCCTCGCGACATGGAAAGCTCGAATGTCGTGGTGTACCGTCGCGACAAGCCGCACAAAGAAAAACTGATTTTGAAGTCCTCTGAGGTAGCCGAAAAGATTGCCGCGATTCTCGAAGAGATTCAGCAGAATTACTACAATGAAGCATTGCGTACTCGGGAAGCGAACATTGTGCGGAACATTTCGACCTTCGAAGAGTTTAAAGCTTTCTTTACGCCGAAGAATCAAGAGAAGCCCGAAATTCATGGTGGCTTCGTCTTGGCAAAGTGGTGCGGAGATTCAAAGGTTGAGGAAACACTCAAAGAGATGAAGGTGACCATTCGTTGCATGCCGCTCGAGCAGAGTGGCACACAGGGTGCCTGCGTTATAACAGGCCGCCCAGCGACGGTTGACGCGATATTCGCCAAGGCTTACTAACGATGTCGGAACGGAAGCACGAAGTTAGCGCTTTCTACAAGTTCGTCGCCCTGCCAAAAGAGGGGATAACAGAGCTGCGTGAGCGGATTCTGAGTGCGGCATCACGGCTCAACGTGTGCGGACTAATGATTCTGGCGGAAGAGGGTTGCAACGGAACAGTCGCAGCCCCGCCGGAGAGTCTTGCCGAATTCCGTTCGGTGCTGCGCAGTATCCCGGAGTTCTCGGATCTGGAGTTCAAGAATAGTGCTGCGCACTTCAAACCATTTCGTCGATTCAAGGTCGACATCCGGCCGGAAATCGTCACCTTTGACGGTGCCAAGCTACAACCCGGCCCGGGCACGGGGCAGCGTTTGCGACCCTCAGAGTGGCACGCCATGCTTGAGAGCGAGCAAGATCTCGTGCTTATCGACACGCGCAATACCTACGAGACAGAGATTGGAATGTTTCGCGGCGCGTTGGATCCGAAGTTGACGAAGTTCAGCGAGTTCACTGAGTTCGTGAAGTCTTCTGAGATTCCCAAAGAGAAGAAAATTTTGATGTACTGCACTGGTGGTATTCGTTGTGAGAAAGCCAGCCTCGAAATGGAACGGCTGGGCTATCAGAATGTATTTCAGTTAGATGGTGGGATTCTGAAATACTTGGAAGAGTATCCCGACGGAAAATTCGATGGAGAGTGTTTCGTGTTCGACCATCGAGTGGCAGTCGATAGCCATTTAGAACCATCCCGTCATTTCAAACTCTGTCCACATTGCGGAAACCCAGGTGACCGCGGCATTTCCTGCGTGAAATGTGGCAATTCAGCAGTTATCTGCAAGCACTGTGCTGAGCAGGCTCACCGCATTAGCTGTTCCAAAAACTGTGCGCATTACCTCCTTACCCACTTGTAGAGGAGTTACGGGCAGCCGTTATCGGACAAAGACAACCGATTCAGATTCCGATAGCGTGTTCGCGGATAGCACTTTGCTGAGCCCTTTCTTCGTACCCGAGCAATCGATCCGGTAACATCAACCAGAGGCGACGAGGGCAGACTCAACTCAACGATAGTTTCGTTGACTCGAGGGAATTCACGTTAATACGTTTTACTTCGGGTTTGATGCGCTTCAGTAAGCCTGTCAGAACAGCGCCGGGTCCGAACTCAACAGCCGTGGTGATGCTCATCTGACTGACCGCATTCTCCATGCACTCTACCCAACGCACTCGCCCGCATACTTGCAGCCGCAGCGCTTCACGAATCTCCTCGGGTGATTGCAAGGCGCGGGCGGAGAAATTTGAAAAGATGGGACAGGTTGCGGCCTTGATGTCCAAATGCTTCAAGTCTTTTGCGAGATTTTCTTCGGCCGGCTTCATCAGCGAACAATGGAACGGAGCGCTGACTGGAAGAGGCACAGCTTTTGCGGCCCCGAGGTGCTTCAGGAATTCATCGACACCAGCTACGCTGCCTGCCACCACGATCTGACCAGGCGAATTTATGTTCGCAATCTGAGCTACGGCGCCGCTAACTTTGGCGAGAGCGCTTTCGATTTCAGAGGTTTCTTTGCCAAGCACCGCAACCATTTTGCCCTGGCCCGCGGGAACAGCTTCTTGCATGTAGCGACCGCGCTTGTTTACCAGTACCACCGCATCTTCGAACTTAAGAGCGCCTGCGGCTACGAGTGCTGAATACTCGCCAAGGCTGTGTCCCGAAGCGGCGCTCAAGGTGAGCGTAGGGAGATTCTGTTTCGCCATCTCAAAGCAGATTGTGCTCATGGTGAGAATGGCTGGCTGCGCAATTGCCGTCGAAGTGAGCTTTTCCGCAGGGCCTTCGAAACAGATCGAGGAGAGCGAAAACCCGAGCGCCTTGTCGGCGGTTGCAAAAATACTTTGCGCAATCTCGGAGGCGGCGTGGAGGTCTTTCCCCATTCCTACCGCCTGGGCACCTTGTCCGGGAAATAGTCCTAAGAGTCCGTTGTCGTTCATTTTGTTATGCTCCGCATTGTGACGTTGGGCTTATATAGCGGTTCCGGCTGAGCTTGTCATGCTATCACCGCCTGCAGATATAACCCATTGAAAACACGAAATATATGGCTGCGGAAGTTGTGCTTTAGAAAGCGCCCTAAGACGTCGATAGTTCAGTCAGAACAGTGTGTGGTCCCATTTCGGTCTGTAGTTCATCGCGCCCCCCAGATCTCAGGTTCGCCACTTCAGGTTGTGGGAGAGTCATTTTGGAACAGATAGTATCTGAGAACGGATCGGTGCTTGTCGTCGATGACAACCCGTTGATCGTGAACGTTCTAAAAAGCTTGCTCGGTTCAGCCGGGTATCAAGTCTTTACGTCCACGAATGGTGAGGAGGCTTTAGACTGCCTCGGTCAAAAATCCGTGGACGTCATCATTTGCGACGTGATGATGCCGCGCATGGATGGGTACGAGCTTCACCATAAAGTTCGCGACAAATCAGAACTTTCTCATATTCCCTTTCTCTTTCTTACAGCGCTCAGTGACAACCTTGAAGTACATCGAGGCAAAGAGATCGGTGCTGACGACTATCTCGTTAAGCCATTTGATCCGCATGCTCTTTTGGCGGTGGTACGAGGTAAGGTAGCCCGTTCTCGTAACTTGAAAACGCTCTCTGAAGAGAAATACGACTCTTATCGGAAGAAGGTAATTCACACTCTTTCACATGAATTTCGCACTCCCTTGGTGGCAATTAACACAGGGACCGAGTTGCTTCTCGAACAGCAGGGGCGTCTCGATGGTCAGAAGATGCTCGGATTGCTGGAGGCTATCCGCAGAGGTGGACAGAGGCTTGAACGTCTCGTGAATGACTTTATGCTCATGCAACAAATCGAAGCTGGCATTGCTGCCAAGCTCTTTGCGACGCGAGCATGTCCGCGGGCGGTCGCTGAAATGCTTACCCAGTTTGTAGAGGGAAAATCAGCCGGTCTGGCTGAAGAAGGGTTCAGCATCGAATTCAACAACCTCTGCAGAGAGGCAGAGGTCATGGTGTACGAACCACATATCCACGACATTCTTTCGCGTCTCGTCAGCAATGCGGTGAAATTTAGCGCGACCAGTCCCACGCATCATATTGAAATCTGCGCATATATGCAGGAACAGGAAGTGGTGATCGAAGTACGCGATCGGGGCATCGGCATCGATCCCGCCAAAGTTCGACAAGCTATTGATGTATTCGGTCAGATAGATCGAGAGAAGCTCGAACAGCAGGGCGGAGGTCTGGGACTGGCGATAGCCAGCCGCTATGCTGCAATCAATAAAGGCCGACTAGAATTCGAAAGCCGTAGCGGGGGTGGGACCACAGTTAGCCTCACGCTTCCAGTTCGACAAAAGTAAAGCCGTAAAACGCCGTCTCTTAACGAAAAGACGCGATTGTACATCGTGCCGCGTACCTTTATTATCGGACTTTGTTCATCTCTGTCCTGATCTAAGGGGCTCGTAATGCGGCATCTTTTTTCGCTTCTCATAGCGGCCATACTATTTGTATCTCCAAATGTTTTGCACGCCCAGGCCAGCAGTGGCCAAGAGTCGCGTAGCACGCTGGCCGCCTTAGCCTCAAAAGTAAAATTCTATACGCTTCCGAATGGATTGCGGGTGATTTTGTACCGCCGCGGGGATGCTCCCGTGTTCGGTGCCGCAGTTGGCGTGCGGGTCGGTGGTACCGACGAACAGGTTGGCAGAACTGGCATCTCGCACATGTTCGAGCACATGGCGTTCAAGGGCACAGACACCGTCGGAACCAAGGACTATGCGCGCGAGCAGAAGTTGCTCGCAGAACTTGAGACACTCGTTGCCCAGCGCGGTCCCGATGGAAAACTTGCCTCCACACAGCAGGCACGTTGGGACGAGATCATGAAGGAGCTCAATACTCTTTGGAATCGCTCGCAGTTCGTTAGCGAGCTCGAAAAACGTGGGGCGTCCGACCTGAATGCGACGACTGACAAGGAGATGACGCGCTATTTCATGAATTTGCCGCGTTCAGCCTTCGAGTTTTGGTGTTGGATGGAATCCGAGCGCTTGCTGCATCCCGTTATGCGCGAGTTCTATCAAGAACTCGAAGTCGTTAAGGAAGAGAAGCGCATGCGCTATGACGACGATCCAAGTGGCAAGTTGTACGAGACTTTGTTGGGCGTGGCCTATCTCTCTCACCCTTACCGTAATCCGGTTATCGGGTACGATGCGGATTTACGCAATCTTACCGCGACTGCGGTCGATCAGTTTCGCCGTACCTATTACGTCCCTGGCAATATGGCCATCGCGGTCGTCGGAGATGTGAACCCGGAAAGTGACATTAAGATCATCGAGAAATACTTCGGTAGATTGCCGAGTGCGCCGCTACCGCCACGTCCGGATGTAGTAGAGGGTCCGCAGGAAGGAGAGAGGTCCTTCACGCTGCAGGCCAATGCCTCTCCGCAAATTTTTATCGCCTATCACAAACCGCAATATCCACACGCTGATGACGCTCCTATTACTCTGATGCTTGAGATTCTAGCGGGCAAGAAAACATCTCCGCTCTACACGGAGTTGGTGAAGAAGAAACGCTTGGTCACTGATATTGGGCACGATGAAGCTCCGGGGGCGGCGTATCCAAATCTATTTGTATTCTATGCCTCGGCACGCAGTCCTCACACGAATGCGGAAGTATTAGCCGCGTTTGATGACGTGATTAAGAAGTTTACGTCCAGCAAAGTAAGCGAAGAAGATTTGGAAGTCGCTAAGCGCGCGGTCGCTATGGATCATCTTTCGCATCTGAAGTCGAACCTCGCGCTGGCGCAAGACTTCGTCACTTCAGAGCTTCTTTCCAACAACTGGAAAGCGATGTTGGACT
>JAFLCA010000006.1 GCA_017302875.1 Deltaproteobacteria bacterium | reverse complement strand
CTACCTCGTGATCGTATATGGTATCTCCGATGATGAGCACATGTTGCGGTTGGAGCTGCAAATCGGCAATCAACTTCCTCCCAGCTTCGACCTTACTTTCGGCATGAGTCGTGGTTCTCCCTATGACACGCTCGAAAGACGAGCCGAGATTTAGATGCTCTACGTGCTCAGTCAGTAAATCGTGGGGAAGCGCCGACAAGACTGAATGTTTGCAGCTCTTAGTTCCTAGAGTTTGCATGGCGGGGAAGATGTCTGGAAATGCGGTCAGGCGATGTCGCGCTTCATCGTAATTCCTATGAAATGCCTGGTCGACTGCCGCGGCAAGCTCAGGCGTCATCGTCATTCCGATTGCTTCATAGTACCTAATAATAGGTATTTGGAAGGCTGCTCGATGCTGGTGGGCTGACAGCGGAGGAAGGCCAGCCGCCTGTAGTTCAAGGTTGGCCAGCTCGACGGCCAGTTCCAAGTCATCAACGATGGTGCCGTTCCAATCCCAAATAATATGCTGATATTGCATTGCTGCCTCTGCCGCTCCAAATCCGCTCTTCTGTGTGGAGCTTTTTACCTAGTAGCTCTATCATTTACCAATGAGCTTTTGGAAATCTTTATTTTGTCGCTCAACGTCTCCCTCTTCCCTGGATAGGGGGTTTCTTGGTGCCCCTTCCTCACAGGTTACGGAGACTTCCGATTTTTTCCGCTTCTTTCACCTGACCCTCTGTCCCGGACTCTCAAATTTCTCAACGCAGAGTTTGCTCTTCAAGCCCAGCGGTTCAGCTTTTCAAGAGCTAGCCTGTGTTACGCTTAAATTGGGAGAGCGGCAGGAGATTCTTTGCCTCGAGCTAATTTTGTCGCGCAGTTTTGTTGATGATCCGCGTCAGGGAGTTTTTGCCGCAGATATCGCCAAGAGTTTCATCCGTGGAGCCTTTGGGGCGCATGCCACGGCGCAGATTCAAGAGCTTGCAGATGACATTGAATTTCGTGCCCGTTCAGTCGCCCCGATGCTTAGTGCCGGTTCCCCGCGGGGCTCGCACACTCTGGCCCGACCGCCATCGCCAGGATTCCTTGTATATCAGGGCGCCACACCGCAAATCGAGCTAGGAAGCACGCACGCTAAACTTCGTCTTGGTAATCACGGAGTAGGGCAGGAGTCGCGGCTAGTGTTGTATGCGGGAAGCTAATCGAGCGTCAGCTAGCGAGTGCGTAAGGAGAATATTCCCAGAAGGATCCAGCCCACGATCAGCATGGTGCCGCCAATGGGTGTGATCATGCCCAGCCACTTAATCTTGGTGAGCGCCAATGCGTAGAGCGACATCGAAAAGAGGGTAATCCCAAAGAAGAACAGCAAGCAGATTTTATGTCCCGCGCCCGGCAGAAGGAGTGCGGCTTGTACCAGCATCGCTACGAGGATGATCGAGAGGGCATGGATAATGTGGTAGAAGACAGCTTTCTCGTATACGCCCATGTAGTACGCATCGAGTTTCTCTTTGAGGCTGTGGGCGCCAAATGCTCCCATCGCAACCGCTGCTGCCATGAGTAAGGCTCCCGTGCTTATCCATCTTTCGACCATGCGAGTACACTAAAGGATCGCCTCCTCTGCGGCAAGGTATTCTGCGGGCGAGAGGATTCTAGGCCGCGATATTATCGAGCAGAGTGTTAGAAACTTGAGAAAGGGTCATTTGGGCCAAGTACCGGATTGCCCCCGAATAGCTTGTCCAACTCTTTGCCCGCTGGAGCGGTCGGAGCATCCGCATCAGGAAGTTTGACGAGATCGTCGCGTTCCTTAGCCTTTACGACTGATTTCGGCACGTACTTTTCATTCGCAGCGGGTTTCTTCCCGGCCGGAGTCAGTTCGTGCACCGTTTCGGGAGTCTTCTCGTCAACGCTTGGTTGAGTCTCCGGAGTTGCCTGCGTCAGTAGTTCGGGATTTTCAACAAGATTCGGATTCTGCTCAAAGTTCACGTTCTGATTGATTTTGAAACGCATCTTAAGCGTGATTCGACGATTGCTTGGCGCCTGTGGATCTTCTGGGAATTTTAGATCCTTATCCGCTCTCCCTACGACACTCGTAATACGCTTGGATTCGATACCCTCTGATTCCAGAAGGCGACGTGCTGCGTTGGCTCGATCAGAGGAAAGCTCCCAGTTTCCGTAGCCTCCTTGGCGCGAGGAGAAGGGCTTAGCGTCCGTGTGTCCGACGATGTCGATGCTGTAGGGCAGGCCCTTGATAATGGATCCGATTTTATCGAAGGCTTTTTGTGCATCTGGTAGTATTCGCGCGCTGCCTGAGGCGAACATGGAGCTTTTCGCAGTATCCATGATTTCTATATTCAGCCCATCTGCTTCGACTTTCACATCCACAATGCCGATCAATTCTTGCAGGTCTTTTGAAGTGGCGATTTGTTGCCGGATTTGTTCAGCGGCTTTTTCAGCGAGTAACTTCTCAGCGTCAGCGGCTTTTATATCCGCGGTCGATTTCTTATCTGAAAGTTCGCCTTGTGCAGTGGTGTTGTCTTTCTGCATGCCGACTTTGCCTTTGGCATCCTTGAGACCACCTTGCTTGCCTTCTTCGCCGCGCAGGGTGACTTGTTTCTTCTTGTCCTTTAGCTCATCCGTGCCGGTGTGCTTTGGAAGCTCGGCGTCTTGGCTCTTACCGCCAGTTTTCTTCGTCTCTTGCGGATGAGGAGGCACGTAAGCGTCATTAAGAATACCGGCCTCACCTATAAGAAGTGGAGTTCCGGACCCCGATTCGAAGAGACCGGGACGTCGAAAGTATGACGCGATATTCTTCTTGGTTTGCGTGTCAGCGGTGTTTACCAGCCACATAACCATGAAGAAGGCCATCATAGCGGTAACGAAGTCGGCGTATGCAACCTTCCACGCGCCGCCGTGATGGCCGCCGTGTCCGCCTTTCTTTTTTATAATGATGATGGGCTTATCATCTGCCATGGGAGACCTTTAGCGTTTACTGCTTCTTGGCTTCCTTCATGATCTCTTCGAGTTCCTCGGCAGTTGGCCGCAGGGACGAGGGAATTGTTTTGCGCGCAAATTCAAGTGCAACCTGAGGTGGTGCGCCACCGGCGAACGACACGAGACCGGCCTTCACGCATTTGTAGACGCTGGTCTGGTCACGAACGACGCTTTCGACTTTGGTCGCGATCGGACCTACGTATCCGTATGAGAAGAGAATTCCGAGCATCGTTCCTACGAGAGCGGCACCGACGTGGTGACCGATTTCAGTCGGTGGACCATCCAAGTGTTGCATCGTCACGATAATTCCGAGAACGGCAGCCACGATTCCGAGCGCCGGGAACGAGTCAGCCAAATTCTTAATCGTGCTTGGAGCAATCAAGGCTTCTTCGTGGTGAGTTTCAATTTCAGTATCGAGGAGTCTCTCGAGATCAAAAGCATTCACCACGCCGTCCACGAAGAGGCGCAACGCGCCGGTGAAGGTCTCCATGAGATGGTGGTCCTTGAGCGCTTTTGGAAATTTATTGAAGCGCGGGCTTTTGTGCGGGTCAGCCAAATCGCCTTCGATTCCGAGCACGCCTTCTTTGCGCATGGTGTCAAATACGCTGGCCATTAGTCCCAGCAGATCTCTATACGTGCCGCCGTCGACACCGCTGCCTTTAATGGCGCCCATGATGGCAGGGACGAGGCTCTTGAGAACTTGCCCGGGACTCGAGATGACAAGGCTGAAGATCGCGGCGCCGCCGATGACGACGAATTCGTTAGGTTGCACCAACACGGGAAGCGGACCGCCGGCCATGACGAAACCGCCAAGCACGGAAGCCGTTACGCCGATCAGTCCTAGAATTACACCCATGATCGAAATCCCTTTTAGCGATCAAAAACTTTCTCGCTGAGGATAAATATCGGTGGGTTATCTCTTACGCTTGATGAGAACTATGCAAATGGCGTTTGATGATTGAGGGCGTTAGAACGCAGTTCGAGTCGGGGGAAACGGCGGTCGTAAAAGCTGCCATTTCAGCGCATTAGCCCAAATGCTTGGCAATCTGCGCTTCAGGCACGGAAAGTCGCTCAGCGAGCTTTACCGCGGCTACAATCGCAAGCTGAGCGCTTCGGCCGACTGCCTCCTGGGCGAGAGGGTAGCGACGGGTCGCGCCGGCCACAGAGGCTTTTTCGATGTCGAACAGCCGCACCGAATTTGCCTCGTCCAGCGTAGGCTCCAAATCCAGTATGAGCGGGTCCTCCGCGCACCAGATAACTTTCTTCATGGGAGTCGCTTTAATTAGCTCCGCGATTTCCGAGCGCATTGCATCCGTGTTGATGCTTGGATCTGGTGAAGCGATATCACTTACGACCAGCCAGGTTGGCCGCGCGATTCGCAGCAGGGCCTTGGCGTCTCCGGGCGATCCGACCCCGTATTCCAGCACCAATACTTTTTCTCGTTCTCGACCGAACAAGGCCTTTGCAGCCAGCCGCAAGGGGAAGATCGCCTTTTGCATCGCGGTGCGCGGGTTATCCAGATTCAAAATTGCAAGTGGTAGTCCGATATCGGTGTTGTAGGACAGAAAGTTTGCGCGGGTCGGAAAGTGTTCTCGCAATAGTTCGGTGATGGTTCGTTTGAAGACTGTTTTACCGCGAGTTCCAGCAATACCAACTATCAGGGAGTGATTCCGTCTCAGGTAAATACGCGAGGCCAGAGCCAGCGCCTTTTTTGCGCAAGCGCGTAAAGGCTTATCGGCTGCCGGTGCCGCAGGGGTGGCATTCGCAGCTGGCGTGCTGGATGCTTTGCTGCGAATCCCGGTGAAGTAATCCTGCAAACGATGAAATGCCTCCTGGAGATCCTCCATCTCTTTGCCGTACGTCATGCGAATATGCGACTCGCCCGAGGGACCGAAGGCAGTGCCAGGCACGACTGCGACGCGAGCCTTTTCTAGGATGTCGTAGGCCAGCTTATGACTATCCTTAGCGAGCGGGACGATGTCCTTGATGCGAGGAAATACAAAATAGGTGGCGCGAGGGAGCTGGTAATCGAGTACATGCGATAGTTGATCGAGCATGCTGATGGCGTAATCGCGCCGTCGCTTAAATTCTTGCTTAAACTCAGCCAAGAAAGGATCGCCGAAACGTAAGGCCGCAATTGCCGCATACTGTGAAACTACAGGCGCGCAGGTGACCATCGCATCGTGGAACTTCAAGATCTTCCTAATGCGCGCGGCATCAGCATGGACGAACCCGACTCTCCAGCCCGTCATGGCGAAAGCCTTCGAGAACGAACAGACCCGAATGACGCGATCGCGAGCTTCGGGGATGAGGGCGGGAGTAAAGTGTTTGTCCGCCGTGTAGTAAAAGTCCTTGTACACTTCGTCGATGATGACGGTCAGATCATTCTTAATCGCGAGGTCAATAATCGCGCGGGTTTTGGCTTCGGAATAAAGGGTACCGGTCGGGTTATTGGGGCTACAGTAGAGAATCGCTTTGGTGCGGCGAGTAATTGCCTCGCGCACGCGCTCGACGTGGAAGTCGAAGTTATTGTCTTCATCAAGCTCAACGTATCGCGTGACACAGCCGCCAATTGCCAAAGATCCTCGATAGGAGGCATAGGTGGGAGAGGGCACGATGACTTCATCCCCAGGCTCCGTACTTGCGAGCACAGAGGCAGTAATTCCTTCGATCGAACCTGCGGTTACAATTATCTCGCTTTCCGGGTCGTAGCGCAGATTCTCTTTTTGGAGCGAGAGTGCGATTTCTTCGCGCAGCTCTGCCAGTCCCAAAGTTAACGAATATTTATCACACAGACCTTGATCGATCTTTTCATGCACGAAGCGCTTGATGACTTCTGGAGTCTTGAAGCTGGGGATGCCCTGCGCCAATGAAATAACGCCGGGAATTTTGGAGGCAGCAAGTTCCATCGCCTTAATCGGCGAAAGCTCGAAGCCTTGAGCTTGTGGGGGGCGGGCCAGCATAGATATTCGTCAACAAATTGTTGCGAGTATCATAGCCGGAGCGCTGCGTATCGTAAATCTCAGATTGCGGAAAAACGCAGATTTAGTCGTAGCGCTTGCCGGGCTTAGCGATATGCATCGTTTGCATATTGCCGTCACGGAACTTGATTTGCACGGTGACATCGTCGGGGTACTTGTCTCCCGGCTTCTTGAAGATCCATTTTTCACGCCCAGTCGGGCCTGCGCCTACGGAGAAGTACCGTCCTGCATCGAGCTTATGACCTGTCTCGCTATTGCGCAGGGTGATGCTCTGAACTTGCCCCGTATAGGTCGGCGGAAGCATCATGATAAGCTTGCCGGTGTGCTCTGCAAAGGGCTTCCACAGCATGCCCTCATTTCCGTCGATCTTATAGCGTCGCGGCGTAATTTCGGATTTTACTTTCGAGCCGATCTTGGGATCACCACCGGTACCGCCCAATTGCGTAATATCTGTTCGGAGAGCAATCGTTCCGAGCGCTGGATACTCCGCAGTGATGGCATGATTTGGCGCTGCAACGGCGCCACTAGATATCTTCTGTAGCATCGTTTGAGCAGCAAGCAGCGCTGCCTCCATCTGCGCAACTGCCATGGTTGGATCATTCGGTCCGCCATGTCCGTCAAAGAGGGCAGTTTTGTTATCGTCTAATTGTGCTGCCTCGAAAGCTTCGGAGTGGATTTTATTGGCTTCGTCCAGTGTTAGCTTGCCGCTCGATTGGAACTCGACCAGGGAGTCGCGAGCGGCCTTTTCAGTGAAGCAATAGCCATTCTGGCCCATGCATTGAGCTTTGTTCTTATCGAACACCGCCTTGAACTGATCTCCGACTTCTTGGCCTTTGAGCGAATAAATGCGCTCTTGGATGAGCCCGGCAAATAGTTCCTCTTCGTTGACGTTATTTTCCTTATCAGGCGTTAAAACGCCCTTCATGAAGGTGTCAAACTTAGCCTTGACGGCAGGGTCAATGGAGCTATCCGCGTCCTGCGCCGCGTTAGTAACACCTTGAACCGACTGAGCTCTTAAGACCGATGGCACGGTATACATACACGCAATTCCTTAGCATCTAGGTTTTCAGAAGGCGCCGACCTTGGCTGCCTTAGGGAGTACAAATGCAGGGACTATGCCAGGTGCTTAATTAAGGACGTAGAAGACGAATCCGTAGTGTGAAGCGCTTCCGAGAAGAACGAGTAAATGCCAGAAATCATGCCCAGACAGTCGAGTGCGAAAAATGTTTTGGCAGTCGAGGGCAAAAATCACAGCGCCAATGGAGTAGAAGGCTCCACCCAGAATTAACAAATTGAACGGAAGGGGGGCGAGCAGTTTTAAGAGCGACGGCAACGCAATTACGAAGGCCCAACCCATTATGAGGAATATCACAACTTGTGCATTTCGACCGGCCGGCCCCCGGCTCATTGCCAGCCACATTCCCACAAGTGCGAGTAGCCATTCCCCTGAAAGTAGCCATATGCCCAATGGCTGAGGCAGGACGAACAAGCATACAGGTGTATAGGTCGCGGCAATCGAGAAGTAGATTGCGGCATAGTCGAGGCGCTCAAGGGTGCAGAGCCAGTCCTTGGAGCAGTTCAAACCGTGAAAGAGGCCGCTGATAAGCAGCAGCATCACAAGACCTAATCCGTAAATCAGACTGACCGCGATTCTGGACGAAGTCCCGTCACAGCTCCACAGCAGATAGACAAGCCCAATCAGGGCTGCAAATGCACCAAACAGATGCGAGCCGGCCGAAAATGGTTCACGCAGGCGATATGTCCGGTAGCGCTGCGGTGCTGTCGTGTTCGATCCTTCTCCCATCTGATCCATTGTGGGGGTTTTCTCAAGAAAGCGCGAGGGGACGCTCCCGATGATTCTGAGCCCCTCTCCGCTATATGATATAGATGACTGCCCGAACCTTTTCGAATCAGGAAGTAGCAGGGGCTTCTTCCTGCGTTGCGCTGAGCTTTTTCGCTAGCTCCCGCGCCTGCTTAAGGTCGAGCTTGCCTGTTCCCAGCATGGGAAGTTCAGAAATACCGAAATAGGCGTCTTTTTTGGGAATCCATAAATTTGGCAGCCCTGCGGCAGATAGTCGTTCTGCGATCACTGCAGCGTCTACAGGAACGGTACACAGAACCACCAGACGTTCTCCCTTCTTTTCATCGGGGAGGGAGGTGACCACGCAGACTGGAGCAGTCGCGCCAAGCGCGCGCTGAATCTCTTCTTCTAATTTGACATGCGGGATCATTTCGCCACCGATCTTGCTGAAGCGCGAGAGGCGATCGGTAATCGCGACAAATCCATCATGATCGATTGCTGCGATGTCGCCGGTGACGTACCACCCGTTCTGGATAACCTCGGCAGTTTTCTCGGGCTGTCCCAAATATCCAAGCATGACGTTGGGGCCCTTCACTAACAGCAATCCCTCCTTGCCGGGCGGCAGGGACTGACCCGACTCCACATCGACAATCTTTGCCACCACGCCTGGAATAGGATGCCCGACCTTTCCTTTCTTGTTTCCGATTTGCTTCATGCGGGCCGCTTCAAAGTCGGGAATATTCAAAATCGCGACCGGCGAAAGTTCCGTACATCCGTAGCCTTCGAGCGGCACGAGATTGAATTTTTCCTCGAAGGCTTCAGCAATCGCGGATTTCAACTTTTCCGCCCCGACTACGACGTAGCGGAAGGATGCGAATTGCTCAGGAGCGCATTTGCGAATGTAGGCCATCAAGAATGTGGGTGTAGCCATGAAAATCGTCGAGCGCTGCGCGGCGGCCAGCTCTCCGATCTTCGAGGCGTCCATCGGATTGTGGTGATAGGTGCTATGAATTCCAGAAAGTAAGGGAAACCACAGCGTGCCGGTGAACCCGAACGAGTGAAAAAACGGTAAAACGCCGAGGACCGAATCACGGCGGTCGATCTGAAAGAGATCGTACAAACTGTGCACGTTCGAAGAGATGTTGGCATGCGAGAGCATTACCCCCTTGGGGGCGCCGGTGCTGCCGCTTGAAAATATCACGGTGGCTAGCGAAGCGGCATCGCCGGTCTTCCATCCATAGGAGCGAGCGATAAGCTTCAAAGGCATGAAAAGCGCGCAGCATGCGGCCTTTAGCTTCTCGACGGACGAAATCGATTTGAAGATATCTTCAATGAAGACTGTTCCGGGCAGGGGATCGATTTTTAGTTTGTCGGTGAGCGCGCGTGCCGAAATCACTGTCCGTATGTCACACTGCTCGCAAGCAGAGCGTAATGAATCTGAAGAGGCGGTGTAGTTCAGATTAACGGGGACTCGCCCACTGATTTGAGTTGCGAGGTTGGCGAGTGCGGCCGGCACTCCCGGGGGCAAAAGAATTCCAATGTTCTTTTGTTGATGCGAAGTGCGCTCAAACTTAGCGGCCAAGGCTAAGCTGCCAATTAGTGCTGAAAGGTAGTTGAGATGTCTGCCGCTGCTGTCTGACATGCAAGCGCGCAAAGGATGGCGTCGCGCTTCACGAATGAATTGTGACTGCAGAACTTCTTTCTGAGACTCACGGTGTTCGAAGACCTCACTGGCAAGTTCCTGTACAGCTTCTCGTACTTCGTACGTTTTGGAGGCCGCCGGCATGGGCTTCCCGAACGAGACACTAATGGGGTACGGGATCTGTTTCGGAATTTTCCATAGGAACTTTCCGTTCTTGAAACTGAAAATACTTCCCCACACTCTATCGATGTGAACCGGGATAATCGGAGCATCAAGGCCTTGCATGATGCGCTCGAAGCCTTTGCGAAAGGGCAGTAGGTTGCCGGTGCGGGTTATGCTGCCTTCAGCGAAAATGCAGACGAGCTCTCCGGCCTTCAGCAAATCCTGAGCTTGTTTCAGTGATGCGGCAATGTCCTCGGCTTTATCGAACGGAGAGACTGGTATCGCCTTCATCGTGCGGGCTACCCAGCGCACGGGAAGCGCTTCATAGATCGGCCGGAACATAAGAAATCGAATCGGGCGTTCAACCGATCCGAGCAGCAAGCAGGGGTCAACAAAGGAGGCGTGATTGCAAACGAGGAGCGCACCTCCAGTGCTGGGAACATTTTCAATGTTGTATGCACGCACGCGGTAAATGCTGTGCATTAACAACCAATTGAGGCAGCGAACAAAAGCTTCGGGAAGAGTTTCAAAAATGGCGGCAATGACACCAATCGTCGAGCAGCCCACCACTAGAAAACATTGGGCCGAGGTGAGGCCGAATTGCGACTTAAAGATCCAAAGCACGAGTGATGCGGCGAGTACGCCGACGAAGTTAATGAAATTGTTTGCTGCCAGATAGCGCCCGCGCGAATCCGGGGGGCTTTGCTGTTGCATGAATGCCGAAAGCGGCACGACGAAGAATCCACCGCTCATTCCCAAGGCAAAAAGGAGTACGAGCGAAAGCGTATAGGAGAAATATGAAACTGAGAGCAACATGCTGAAAAGCGAAATGCCGATAGCCCCCAGCGGCACGAGGCCCATCTCCACTTTGCCCTCGGAGACTTTGCCGGCCAAGATGCTGCCGACGCCAATTCCTAGAGCTAAGGCCGTCACGAGCATCGCGGTATGGAGTTCATCTAGCTTCAACATCTCACTGGCGTACAAATAGATATTGAGCTGAAAAACTGCTCCTAAGAACCAAAAGTAAGAAAGCGCGATGAGAGTCAAGTAGAGTGCACGGTCCTTGCGAATGGCTTTGACGGCGGAGTACACCTCGCCGAAGGGGTTCCATGCGAAGCTTGCTTGAGGATTGGCCGGCTTTACTCGCGTAACAAAAAATCCGGATGCCAAACCTCCCAGTGAGACGAGGATAAGGGCGGCGCTTGGAAGCAGCATGGATTGTTTCGCCTGAGCCATCAGCACCCCGCCAAGGGCGGTGCCCACTAAAATGGCAACGAAGGTCCAAAACTGCATGTACCCGTTGCCTTTGGAGAGCTGCTCAGAATCGAGCACTTCCGGAAGTATTCCGTATTTGGCCGGACTGAAGAGGGCGCTGTGCACACCCATCAGAAACAACACTACCATCAAGCCACTGAGGTGCTTCTGAGCCAAGAGCACGGCTGCGAGGCACACAATCGCCAGTTCAAAGCACTTCACAATTCGAATGACACTGGTCTTACTGAAGCGATCGGCCAGAAAGCCGGAATACGAAGAAAATAGTAAGAAGGGCACAACGAACAAGGCGCCTGCGAGACTCAGCGCTGAGGCACTCTCGCTCGAGGATGCAACGATTACCAATGAGACGATAGTTTTAAGCAGGTTGTCATTGAGCGCACCGAAAAATTGGGTGCTCATGAGTGCTTTAAAGCCGCGCTGTGAACAATCTTTTGTAGTCATATGGGTAGCTTCGATTTAAACATAGGCGGCGGTGCCGTCCCAAGGGGAAAACGTCTGTCGACGCCTTCCCCTTGGTGTGAGGGCTTAGGCCCAACTATCGAAGTTTTGCTTCAAGAGGCTGAGCTTTTGCAGCAATGGGCGATAGTTTTTCTCCAGGTACGAGGATAAGAGCAGGATGGCGATACCGAAGATGGCCAAGCTAACCCAGGGGCCCAGGCCACCGAAGAATCCAATCGCATACCGTAAGTGATACAACACTCCCAACAGTAAGCCGACGCATCCGGCGTGGAACAATCCCTTTTCCTCCATGACACAGCCCGATCCGATACAGACCGTCGAGGTCACGATGCAGAAGAAGGCTGATACGACACCTGGGACCGTCAGCAACTGCATTCCCATGGCGCCGACAGCAACAAAGGCGGCGGTCTTTCGATATGCCGTTGCTGTGCCCAGCGTGAAGAAGGACATCAACACCAAAATTATCGAAACGGGCAGGGCGCGCAGCGGGATCTCGTACTCGACTGGCAAGGGCAGCAGTGCTCCTTGCTCAAAGAAGAGTGCATTTGCAAAGGTCGCCCAAGCTATCGCCGCAGGTACGGTGCTCATCGCCTGACATAAGCGGGACAATCTCCGATCGGTACTGATCTGAGGAACCACGACGAATAAGAACGCAGCAGTGACGGTGAACAAGCAGCTGATCAGAATCGTCGAGACCGAGTACAGCGCGAGGTTTCGAACAACCAGAATCGCAAACGGAACATGCATCAAAATTCGGCTCAGTCCGCCCTCAAAAGTACGCAGTTCCGGGTGCCGATGAAACTGCATTACGTCAATGAAAAGCGTGAGCGCAATCAACAGCATTGCCGTGAGTCCAATCAGGGTCGGATCGCGTGTCGGCAAGAGCAGCGAAAGATTCCCTGCAATATACAGCGCCGTTAAAAGCTTTGCTTCGACTCGGCCGAGAGCCGAGAAAGCGATGAAGCTTATCGGTGTCAAAAGCGCGACTACGGCCGCCACCGTGAGGAGTGCAGCACTCAAGGAGGGGGCTGTGAATCGCAGGACTTCAGGCACATAGTGCGTGCCGCTTTCAAAAAGCGAGTACAAGAGTCCACCTGTTTGGCTAAAGGCCACCGGGATCACGGCCGCGGTTATGCCAAGCGAAACTCGCGCCCCTTTGGAATCCTTGTAGCGCAGGCCGCAAATAGCTCCGGTTGCGGCTAGGGAAGCTGTGAATCCAAGAAAGGCGAAAATGCGCTCAACCGAATTCCATCCAGCCCAGCCCTGGAACAAGAATGTTCCCGCTGCGGTTAGAATTAACACGAGCGCCACTTTGCGCAGCACAGACGAGAGCAAATGCATTTTGCCGGCCTGTCTGCGGTCTTGCTCGGTTTCTGGATCGATCGACTGCGCACTGAGCGCCTGATCGACTTCGGTCAGAGTCTCTTGCGGGGGTACGGAAGTGTCGTTGGTAGTCATATATCCTCCTGGTATGGTTCTTAGGCACTATTGCGGTTTTGGCAGAGCGCCCTTTTGGGCGAGCAACTCATCGAGCTCTGCCTTTAGTCGCGCTTGCTCCTCATCGCTCCCGAGTTCATGCTCGAGCGTCTGCGTGCGTGCGAGCGCAAAGCCGTCGTGGCTCTCGTACTCAGAAACCTTGACCTCCCAGCGTTCGAACACATCCTCGAGTTCGTCGATGAGGCCCATATCCTGAGACTGTAGAGCGGAGAGCGCCTCTGCCGTGGATTCGCGGCTGCGTAGGCTGTTGCGTTTTCGCTTTAGTTCCTCGACCTGCTTCTCTATTTTTTCTAGGTCACGAGTTAGATCTTCCTCCAGGCGCGCGTGGCTTTTTATCTGCGCCTCAAGTTCTAGCGCGTCGGCTTGGGCACGTTTGCGCCTGCGTAGGCACTCGATTGCTTTGCTTTGATCGAGTGGTGCGCAGCGAAGCGCACGCTCTGCCCACAGCGAATCCGCCTCCTGTAGTTCTTGTACTTTCTGTTGCATGCGTTCTCCGTCTCGGCGCACGCGCATTAGTTGCACCTTGGCCTTTGCGCCCGAATGCTGAATTTCACGTAGCGCCGCCGTAACTAGTGCTTCATGATTCTCAATTTGCGTTACTGCCCAGTCAAAGTTGGCAACCAAGCTGGTACTGATTCTTCGAATTGCTTTCATCATAGAGACCTCCAATACAATTTATATTCCTCATGGTAGCAGTGAAGGCTTAAGCTTTTCGAAGCTCGTGACGTTACAGTGTATATCGGAGAGGCAGCCGTGCTCGGCTATAATGGGCATTACGCACCGCGTGCCTTATATTCATGAGAGATAGGGCGATACTCACAGGAAAAGGCTAGCTGCTTACCCGAGAAAATTCGTTTACAATGTAACCATCACGATGAGAAAACACTCTGTCTTTGATCGTTTTGCCCTTGTCGCCGCCACGGCGACGGTCGCTGCGCACGCTAATGGGCGCGCTGATGGGTTTCGTCAGAAAGACGTGCGCTTTCTTATGGAACTATTTTGCAATTGGATTGAAAGTTTTTCGCGCAGCGAGCAGGTTCTTATTCAGAACACACAGGTGTTGCGTTACTTGAAGGAGCTCGAGCAGGACGGGTTACTGCGTCTGATGAGAACTTCACGCACGCCGCTGTATCGTTTAACGCGCACGGGGCTTATCGAGCTCGTCTCTCGCGCCAGTAATACGGCGACGGAGAGTCCCGCGCAGTTTTTCTTTTTATACTACTTCATCAGTAGTTATCGGCCCAAAATCTTTGATTTGGTAAAGGCGGAGGGAAAACAGTTTCCGTATGCGCTTGAGCTTGAGCTGGAAGGGCTGTTGGATAGCAAGGCGCTTCTCGATCGCGAAATAAAAAATGCCGAACGTAAGTTACGCGAAATGGACTTGCGGGTAAGCGATGGCCAGAAAGCAGCGCAACTAACCACTGAATCTATCGCAAAAAAAGTTCCCTACGCGGAAATCGTTAAGAAGTGGGAGAAGCTTTATCCATACGGCCTCAACAGCCATAAGCCGCTCTCTGAGCTCTTCGCAGAAATTTCACCTGATATTGCCAATTGGGAAATCGAAACCGGCAACATCAAGCGCGTCGAAAATATGTGGAAGCCGATACGTTCGCTGCATGCGCGCTATCTAGAGACCTTGCGACAGTTGAGCACGAAAACCTGAACGCTCAGCCAAGCCGAGAATGTTTGCGATGTGAGCGGCTCAACTTGCGAGTAGGATCTTCTGTGCAGAGATACCAGCGCTCGATTTTCTCCGCGTTTCTACACTCGGGAGTGTCTCCAATCCAAAATTTCTGTTCCTGGCATTGCTCCACGGCGCTTTGAAATTCCGGAATGCGTACGGCCGTCGATGACGCCACCTTGAGCCTTCCGAGTGATTGGAATGCCAGGGGATAGGCAGTCCAGTATGGCGCGCTGCCGCATTTAAGTTTTCGTTCAAGCAGCGCCGATTCAAGCGCCGCGATTTCATCGCGCGGAGTTTGAACCAGATACTCCTGCCACAGCTTTAAATGATCGAACATATTGGAGGCAGCCCAAACCAACAGCCCACCTGCTACGAGCACTAACAGCCGTCGATGGTGCTGGGCTTGAAAGCCCAAGGCAATAATTCCGATAGGGAAGAAGAGAAAAAGCAGCACGTACTTTACACACATCAGATCGCGCACGCCGATACGGAATAGGATAAAGCTCAGCGCTGACAGGAACCCCGTCAAAATAAGGAAGAGCGGAAACTGCGCTTGCTGGTTGCTCCACAGCGATTTGCGAAGCTGCAGCGCAAGAATCAGGGCCGCGCAAACCGCGACGACGAGAGAAAGCCCGGCTGCAAAAGAACCAGAAGTCTCTGCACTGAGAATATTAAAAGCGGAAAGAGGTTGAACTTCGGCGCCGAACAGACTCGGCAGCAAATGACTAACAAAGTAATTCCAGTTTATCGAGATTTCTGACCATGGTTGGAGCTCGGGCTTCGGGGCTGAGATTGCGAAATAGTTCAGCGAAATACGAGCAAGCCTTCGAAAAACCTGGCGCGTCACTACGGCGACGATGGCAGCGATCGCCCAGTTTTTCAGGAATGGGCGCACTTCAGATCGTGAGCGAGGGAATTGCAGTATGAACAGTGCGATGATTCCGTAGAGGGTAAACTCGCGATTGAGGTAGCCGATAGCCGCGATAAAGCCAGCGGTGATGGGGGAGCCGCGAAAGGCCCATAACAAGAGAACCGCCAATATCGGTTCGATATTGCCGCCCTGTGCCTCGACCAATCGACTCGCTATCGCTACCGAGGGAACCGCAAGTATAAGACAACACAGTGCGGCCGCGGTGCTCTTTAGCCGCGCGTCTTCTCGTAGGTGACGAAAGAGTAGAAAGATCGCGCCTGCGTTTAATAGAAGCAGAGGAAATTTCAAAGCGCTCACCGATGGGCCAAAGAGCAGAAAAAGCGGAGCCGCTAACCAATCAAGAATGCCCAGTAGGTATTTTTGCCCGTAGAAGAATAGTACGAGGCCATGTAAGCGGGAAATGTCATATGCCATTAAGCCGAGAATGGCCTGATCGGCATCGAAGTGAGCCTGGCCCCAAAAGATGAAAACTAGGCTACGCAGGGATACTAGTAACAAAAGCAGAACTACAGCGGCGACTGCCGTACGCGCGGGCTCGTCATCGCGAAGGGAAAACTTCAGAACATTCACGAGTATTAATTCCGGCTTTCGCCCTGAATTTCGATAGCTTCTTCAACGAGCATGATCGGAATGTCCTCGCGCACGGGGTAGAGATACTTCCCGTCTGCTCTTAGCAAGCCGGATTCAATCTTCTCTTTGACGACGCTGCCACCTCGATTCTTGAGGTTGCCCTGCGCGATGCGCTGATTGAGCCCTTCGATAAGCGCGGATTCAGCCAGCGTTACCGGCGTTTTGTTCTCAGGACAGACCAAAATTTTCAAAAGCATTTCGTCGATGGCCATGGGAAGTAGGACTCCGCAATAAAATGAGTGCGCTATATATATAGCAAAAAGGTGAGCTTTTAAAGCTTGCCCTTAATGGCCGCTACAGCGGCATAGCGAGTATCGTCTGCGGTCTCCCTGCGCTCGGCTTTATACAGAATTTGAACGGGTAATTCCCGGACCTCTGCGTGGGGCGTCCTAACTTTAATCGCTCCATCCAGGGCGCTCTGCAGATCCTCATTTCGAAAATGCAGATTATCAATGACGAGGTAGACTTGTGCATCTCCCGAGCTGAGAACTTGGGGTAGGGCGGAATACGGAATAACTTCTCTACCCAAAAGATAATGCCGATAGACCGCAGGTTCGGGGACGGCAAAGGTTCCCTGCGGAAGATTCTTAAGCGACCACGTACCCAATTCCTCGATCGGGTCGTACTGATGCAAGTAGAGGGCATTGTACCGACGATACTCATACTCAGTGGCGTGGAGCATGCCGCGTTGCTCCGAGCAAAGCGCAGCCATAGCTAGCGCGAGGAACGCTATGCGTAGCCCCTTTGAATCGCGAAACAGGCGATGAGTGAAGTCGATTAAGGCGAAGCCAGCACACACAGCAAGGAAGGGGAGCAATACTACATAAAATCGAATGTCGCTGAACCACCAGCACAGGTGAGAAATAAAATAGAGCGAGCAGAATGCCGCGAGCGCGGCAGAGGTTGAGCTTGGTTGCCGCAAAATCTTAGCTAGACCTATAAAGCTTAGGATCAGAAACAGCGGGCCAATCCAAAGAGCAAGGAGTAGGAAGTCGAGCGCGCTTGCCCAGCTGAGCTGTGCAAGTTCTTTTCCGTACTGCCCGCCAAAGGCAGACGCCCCATGACTCACCAGCGCCGCGATCCATGCGCTCCACGCTAATCCAACAACCAGTAAGCCCATCAAAAGCTGTTTCGAGGCCTGGGCGGGAAGCTGATCCGCGCTTCTTCTCCAACTCCACGCCAACACTGGAAACAGCAACAAGCCCTCATACCGTATCAGCGAAGCGGCGCCAGCGAGAATGAGGGCCAAGAAGATATCCCTAGGAGTAAGCCGGAGGCGGGTGGCGAACATCAGGCACGCCACCGCAAACAACGCAAAAACCTGCTCGGTTAGTATCAGGTTGCTGTGGACGAGGCTCAGGTGATGGGTGGCAAAAAGGAGGCAGGCCAGAACTCCAGCGGATTTTCCAGGCAGCTCTCGTTCCTCCGCGAGTCGACGGCCAAGTAGAAAGACGAGAAGGCATAGTAAGACGCTTGCCGTAAAGACAATTAAGGCGCCGGCCGTCTGGAAGCTGCCCAGGAGCCGCCCCGCAACTGCCACTAGGATGGGAAAGCCTGGAGGGTACTTGGAATGAAAATCGCCATCCCCGAGAGTGTAGCTTCCCGTGCTGGCGAGCTGCTCAGCGAGGGTCAGGTACCAATGCGAATCCCAAATCAGCCTTTCCTGCCCAAGCAGATAAAAAGCAATCGTTTTGCCAAAGATGATGAGTATGGCCAACAAGGCGAGAAGCTTGCAGCTGGGGGTCCAATGAGTGCAGGAATGGGTGTGAGGCGCTTCAGTCATCCCCGGATGTTATGGCAGGCCACCCCGAGCGGCAATAACCTTGCGCTTGCATGGTTTATGAAGCTGCGGATTGAAGACAAAAGCGAAGTGAAGCGCCCTAAATTGTTCACAATTCGGGCGACAGACCGTATTGCATCTTGTTCTAGTCTCGTATTAGAACTGCACTAACCTTCGCTCGGATCGAATTGATACTATATATAGAGTCAAAGAAGGGTTTTTATATATCTTTCCGGTCTTATTCTGTGACCACCACTGCGACTGCTGAAGCTCTCATAAACCTTCTCAATTCCAGACTTAAGAAACACATTGTCCAAAGCTCTGTGGAGTTAGGTGATGCTGTTGTGCGGATTAACCGCGATGGAATGCTCGACTTCTTCTCGGTGCTGAAAACCGAGTCAGAGTTTCGTTTTGATTTCCTGGTTAATGTTACCGCCGTTGATTGGATGGATGCGCATCCAGAGCGCTTCGAGGTGGTGTATCACCTGATGAGCGTGCCGTTGCGTTGGCGTTTGCGCGTTAAGATTGAGGTGCCTGAGCAGAAGCCCGAAGTCGACAGTCTGTGTGGATTGTGGAACTCGGCAAATTTCATGGAACGTGAAGCTTGGGACATGCTTGGGATTACCTTCAAGGGGCATCCCGATGTTCGTCGCATTCTGATGTACGATGAGTTTGTCGGACATCCTTTGCGCAAGGACTATCCCGTGCAGGCCAAGCAACCTCGCGTGCGTTTATTGAACCCGGAAGTTCGTAATACAGCGGTCGACATGCAACGCCCGGCGTTGGTGAAGATAAATCAGCGGCAGGGTTCCAGCGCGCGCTAGGCACAAGATACTTTTCAAAGAGGTTTCGAAAGACATGGCAAAAGAGCTTCTCAATGTGGACTACGGTGTGGGCGGGGTAACAACGCACCTACGTGCGCATGACCTCGGCGACGACCTGCACTCAGAGACGATGATTCTTAATCTCGGCCCGGCTCATCCGGCCACGCACGGCACGGTGCGTATCGTCGTGGAGTTGTCCGGCGAAAAGATTCTCGACGCTGATGTTGAGGTCGGTTATTTGCATCGCGGTTTCGAAAAGATGTGCGAGACCGTCGATTATAACCAAGTCATGCCCTATACGGATCGCTTGAACTACGTGTCGCCCATCATCAATAACGTCGGATGGTGTTTGACCGTCGAGAAATTGCTTGGAGTCGAAGTCCCTAAACGTTCGCAGTACATTCGGGTTATTCTCTCTGAAATGTCGCGCATTACGGACCATCTGACCTGCTTGGGTGCCTCTGCGATGGAACTCGGGGCATTTACCGTCATGCTTTATCTAATTCAAGCTCGTGAATATTTGTGGGAGCTGATTGAGGAAGTCACCGGCGCGCGTCTGACAATTTCTTATTGCCGAGTCGGCGGACTCAAAGCTGACCTGCCCGAAGGTTTTGTCGCAAAATTGCGAAAGGCCATCGGCGGCGTGCAGATGCATCTCGAGAACAGTGACCGTTTGCTAACTCGCAACCGCATCTTCATCGACCGCATGTGCGATGTGGCGCCGTTATCTGCTGCCGACGCAATTGATTACGGCGTTACGGGGCCCTTGGCGCGTGCTGCAGGTGTGAATTACGACGTACGAAAGTTCTATCCCTATTCTTCGTATCAGGATTTCCAATTTGACGTTCCGCTCGGTACGAAGGGCGATAACTATGATCGCTTTGTCGTTCGTATGCAGGAAATTCACCAGTCAATTCGAATCATCGAGCAAGCGCTCAAGAATCTTCCGGATGGTCCTATTAACGTCGACGATCCGCACATCGTGTTGGCTCCGAAAGATGAGGTTTATTCTTCAATCGACGGCATGATCAATCACTTTGAAATGGTCATCAAAGGCGTGCAGCCTCCGAAAGGCGATGTCTATTTGCCGGTCGAAGGTGGAAACGGAGAGCTTGGGTTCTACACCGTCTCTGATGGAACTGGTGCGCCGTATCGTGTGCACGTGCGTGCGCCGTCCTTCATTCACATGGGGGTGGTGGGTAAGTTGCTTACGGGGGCGAACATTGCCGATGTCGTGCCGACGTTCGGAATGGTTAACATGATTGGTGGGGAGTGCGACCGCTAAGACGTATGACTATCAAACTTTCAGACAAAGCCGAAAAGCGAATAGAGGAATTAAAGAAGCGTTATCCGAGCGCCAAGTCGGCGGTCATGCCGGCGCTGTATATTGCGCAAGAAGAACTCGGACATATCACCGATGAGGCGATTGAATGGGTTGCCAGCAAGGTCGGTATCGCGCCGGTACACGTCCGTGAGGTCGCTACCTTCTATACGATGTACTACAAGAAACCCGTCGGCAAATACCACGTGCAGGTGTGCCGCACGCTCTCGTGCGCTCTGTGTGGTGCGCGCAAGTTGACCGAGCATTTGAAGCACCGCTTGAAGATTAACCCCGGTGAAATCACTGCCGACGGTTTGTGGAGCTACGAAGAAGTGGAGTGCCTTGGTTCATGCGGAACTGGTCCGATGTGCGAAATCAACGACTGTTACTTCGAGAATCTGACCGTTGAGAAATTCGACCAGCTTTTGACTCGCATCGAGAAAGAGCGTCCCGATTTAAGGCTTTCGACTATTAACGATACGCTCGGAGCCGGTCTCAAGGACTACCCTAAATCAGAAATTATCTAGCGTAGGACATCGCGTGGGAAAGCATCGCTGTTTATTACTCAAGAATATCACCCAGCCGAACCAGCACACGCTGGCGGGCTACGAGAGTCGTGGCGGATATTCCGTCATCAAGAAAGTGTTGGGCATGGATCCGGCCAAGGTTCTTGAGGAAGTAAAAACGTCCGGCTTGCGTGGGCGCGGCGGAGCAGGTTTCTCGACCGGAATGAAGTGGAGCTTCATTCCGAAAAATACCGGTAAGCCCGTCTACATCATCAACAACGCCGACGAGAGCGAACCCGGAACCTTTAAAGATCGTGTGTTGCTCGAGCGCGATCCGCACCAAGTGATTGAGGGAATGCTGATTGCAGCATGGGCGGTACAGAGCAATTGGTCTTGTACCTACATTCGCGGCGAATACGGATTCCCGTATTCGCGCATTCAAGCAGCAGTCGATGAAGCCTATGCGAAGGGCTATCTCGGAGAAAACATTTTCGGTTCCGGTTTTACTCACCACATGGTTGTGCATCGCGGCGCAGGTGCCTACATCTGCGGAGAGGAGACCGGGTTGCTTGAATCGCTTGAGGGCAATAAGGGGCAGCCGCGCTTGAAGCCTCCGTATTTCCCGGCCACGATGGGACTCTACATGTGTCCGACGGTGGTAAATAACACCGAAACGCTGGCTGCGTTGGTATGGATTCTTGAGAACGGCGGTAAGGCATATTCTGAAATCGGAGTCGGGAAGTCTACCGGCACCAAATTAATTTCTGCTTCCGGACACATCAATAAGCCTGGTGTATATGAAATCGAACTCGGATATCCCTTGCTGCAATTCATCGAGGAAGAGTGCGGCGGAATTCGCGGCGGAAAAAAACTGAAGGGAGTGATTCCGGGTGGATCGTCTTTCCCTGTGCTGCGAGCCGATGAGCTCGCTGGTGTGACGATGGACTATGAGTCTCTCGCCAAGGCTGGCTCTGGAATGGGATCGGGCGGCTTCATGGTCATGGACGAAACGACGGACATGGTACAGGCAGCTTTAAACGTCGCGCACTTCTATGCGCACGAATCCTGTGGACAATGCACTCCATGCCGCGAAGGCGGACACTGGATTGAGAAGATCTTTAAGCGCATCAGTCATGGCAACGGACTGGTGGGGGATGTGCAGCTTGTTGAAAGTATCTGTAATCAGGTGGCGGGTCACACCATCTGCGCCTTCGGTGAAGCTCTCTCATGGCCGGCGCAAGGATTTATCCGAAAATTCCCTGAGGAATTTAAGGAGCAAATCGGCGACGCCCTGGTCGGGATCCGCAAGCGCAAAGAAGCTTTGAATTTCGAACACGAAGGAGCGCACTAACATGGCGAGCACAGGCGAAGCTCCGGTGATGGTAACGCTTACCGTCGATGGCAAAAAGGTAAGTGTTCCGAAGGGAACGAATCTTATTGATGCGGCTAAGGCTGCCGGGGTAGCCGTGCCGTTTTATTGTTATCACCCACACCTCTCCGTGGCAGGAAATTGCCGCATGTGTCAGGTGCAGATAAAGGGCCAGCCCAAATTAGCGATCGGTTGTAACACTACCGTTGCTGAGGGGATGGAGGTCTTGACCCAGGAGTCGAGCAAAGACGTTAAAGATTCCCAGGCAGCGACGCTCGAGTTTATACTGATTAACCATCCGCTTGATTGCACCGTGTGCGACCAGGCCGGTCACTGCAAATTGCAGGACTATCATTACGATTACAACGCGCGCCCAAGCCGCTTTCTCGAGCAGAAGGAACATAAGGTCAAAGCTGAACCGCTCGGGCCTCACGTCATCTTAGACGGCGAGCGCTGCATTATGTGCACGCGCTGCATCCGCTTCTGTGATGAAATTACAAAGACCTCTGAGCTCGGCATGCTAAATCGCGGCGACCGCTCGGTTATCGCGATCAATCCAGGTCTTGAACTTAATAATGCGCTTTCCGGCACGGTCGTCGATCTTTGTCCGGTCGGGGCCCTCACGCATCGCGACTGGCGCTTCAATACCCGTATTTGGTTCACGAAACAGACCGATTCGATCTGTCCCGGTTGCTCGACGGGCTGCAACGTAAAAGTTGCCATGCGGGATGGTCAGGTCGTTCAAGTAAAAGCGCGGCAGAATGATGCCGTTAACAAGGAATGGCTGTGTGACGAAGGTCGTTACGGGTTCCATCGCTTCTTGCCGGCGCGTCGTCTCTTGAAGCCGCGCGTCAATGGAAAGGCAGCCGCTTGGGAGACTGCGCTGCCAGAAGCTGCGCAACTTAAGGGCACTGAGCTGCTGGTATTTGTTTCGCCGGATCTTTTGCTTGAAGAGTATGTGCAGCTTAAGAATTTCTTGACCAAGGTTGCTCCGACGGCAACAGTGGCGCTCGCGTACCGTGAGCGCTCTCTCAATGAAGTCGAGAAGATTCTAGTGAGCCCGGACTATGCTGCTAATTTCCGTGGTGCGGAATATGCCGGCTTAGTCTCCGGGGATTTGGAATCTGCTTATAACGCGGCGCTTGAAAAGCTACGCTCCGGTTCAGCCGCGCACGTTTTGGTCGTGGGCGAGCGAGGCATCCTCGCTTCTGATATTGACGATCGGGTGCTTGCTGCAATGTCAAAGGCGAAGCGCAGTGTAGCGATGCTTTGCGATGAAACCAATAAGCTTGTCTCGGCGGCGCAGGTGGTGCTGCCGGGTCGCAGCATCCTTGAAAAAGCTGGAATGTTGATTAATCGCGCTCAGCGTCTGCAGTATAGCGACAGAGTGGTTGATGTTCTTGATGGCACTGAACCTGAGTGGCGGATCCTAAGCCGACTTGCACAGGCTTGTGGCGCTCGCCTCGCTGACGCTGCTGATGAGCGTACGCTCACCGTTTCGCTCTTGTCTTCAGAACCACGATTGGCCGGTCTTCGTATCGCAACCGTCAAAGCCGGCGGTGTTTGTTTGAAGTCGTATCAGCCGCAGACTTCTGCCGGAGCCCCCGCGCCGGTAGGTGAAATGAGGAGTAACGCCTAAGGGTTTTTAATCGGCAGCGTTTTGATCGCCATATGGAAATAGTAATCCTTCTCATAAAAGTCTTTATCGTTTTCAACCTCATCATGGGGTTGGCTTCGGTGTGCACGTGGGTTGAACGCAAGGGCTCAGCGCTCATTCAGGATCGCATCGGCGCGAACCGAGCCGGGGCCTTCTTCCGTTTCCCCGAACAGATCGAAATGCTGTGCTTAGCTTTGCGAGTTATGGGTGGACTTGGGGTCATCCTGTGCGCCATCGGAGCAGGACTCGTCCAATTTTCTCCTGCCTTCGCCCAGCACATTCCTTCGTTGACTTTCGAAATTGGGGTAGGGGTATGTGCCCTGTTGTTGGTCGCCGGCTTGCCACCGCTCCTTTTGCGCGCCGCCGGAGCGCTCGGCATTATCAATACCCTTTTGTGTGATGCGGTTAAGGCGTTGTTGAAAGAAGATTTTGTTCCGCAGGGAACCTCTAACTTCATGCACTGTCTTGCTCCGTTCATGGCAGTGTTTCCTATCTTCGTGTCGTTTGCGGTATTGCCATTCGCTCCTGACTTCACGGTGGCGGGGTATCAAATCCGCCCACAGCTCGCCACGCTTGATGCGGGCGTCCTCTTCATTTTCGCGATGGGTTCGATGTCAGTGTACGGTGTCGCTCTTGCCGGATGGACCGGCAACAATAAGTTCTCCCTCTTGGGGGGCTTGCGCGCAGCCGCTCAAATGATTTCCTACGAATTGGCGATGGGGCTTTCGCTGGTCAGCGTCATTTTGATGTACGGAACTTTGGACCTCTACGAGATGGTGCAGGCGCAGTCCTCTCGTTGGGGCATCGTCTATTATCCAACTGCTTTTATCTCTTTCCTGATTTTCTTCGTAGTCGGCATGGCGGAGACCAAGCGTGGCCCGTTCGACTTGCCGGAAAGCGAGTCAGAACTCGTAGCAGGGTACTTCACGGAATACTCCGGCATGAAGTTCCTTTTGTTTTGGCTTGGTGAATTTGCCGAAATAGCACTTTTCTCTGCGCTGATTACCATCCTGTTCTTTGGCGGCTGGGATATCCCGTTCGTTACCTTGCCGAGTGATGTGTGGTGGGCGGCCCTGATCGGTCACGCGGTCTTGGTGGGTAAAATTCTATTCTTTTGTGTTTTGCAGATCGTCATCCGCTGGACGTTGCCACGTTTCCGTTACGACCAGCTCATGCACTTAGGATGGAAGATTCTGCTTCCGCTGAGCATGGTAAATTTGATGATCATCGCGGCAACGAGATTGTTGTAGGAGCATTATGGCAATTGGATTTTTCATAATGGCCCTTCTGATTATCGCCTCGGCGATAGGGGTCGTGGCCGCTAAGAACCCCATTCACAGCGCGCTCTGCTTGGTAGCGAATCTGCTCACGGTTGCGGCGATATTCGCCTCCCTCGATGCCCACTTTCTGGCAACGGTGCAAATTATTGTCTACGCCGGTGCCATTGTCGTATTGGTGGTATTCGTGTTGATGCTCTTGAATTTGAAAGTCGAGCAGCCGCGTAAAGTCGGAATTCCGACCTATGTGGCGGCAACGATCACGGGCCTGCTCTTCTTGGCAATCGCCTTGCCGCCGCTTAATGAAGCCTTCAAAGTATTTCCTGAACCCACCGCAGGGCTTTCCGGATCGGTTCAGAATATCGGCAAGATTCTCTATACGCAGTATGCCTTCCCATTTGAGGCAGCTTCCATGCTGTTGATGGCGGCAATTATCGGCGCGGTTATGCTGGCGAAGAAGAGAAACCCGAAAGCGCAGCAGGAGACTCGCTCATGATTCCTATTAGTTACTATCTGACCCTTGCTGCAGTGATGTTCACCATCGGCGTGGTCGGCGTGATCGTTCGTCGAAATGCCATCGTCGCCTTTATGTGCATCGAGCTCATGCTCAATGCGGTCAACGTGACGTTCGTGGCTTTGTCGCGCTCCGTTGGTAACTTGGACGGGCAGATCGCGGTCTTTTTTGTGATGGTGGTCGCTGCCGCAGAAGCAGCGGTAGGTTTGGCGATTATCATCTCGGTATTCCGTGCCAGCAAGTCTGTTGAGACAACTGATTCGGCTCAAATGAACGGATAAAAGGAAATGGAAGCTCAAGCGTATCAACTCGGACTGATCCCGCTTTTCCCACTGATTGGGTCGCTCTTGGCGTTCGTAATTGGACGTCGAGCCAAGGACCTGGCAGGTTGGATTGCTACCGGTGCCAGTGCTCTTTCGTTTGCCGTGGTCGTCAACTTAGTGCTGTCGGGAACAGAAGAGGCGCTTACGTTCATTCCGTTCACGTGGTTTTCGGTCTTTGACTTCTCCATTGATTTTTCTCTGCGCTTCGATCATTTGACCGCAGTCATGTGCTTGGTCGTGACGGGCATCGGTTCGCTCATTCACTTGTATTCAATCGGCTACATGGCTGAAGACGAGGGCCGTCATCGTTTCTTCTCCTATTTAAATCTGTTCATGTTCTCGATGTTGCTGCTGGTATTGGGTGGCAACCTTTTAGTTCTTTTCGTCGGCTGGGAAGGGGTAGGGCTGTGTTCCTACTTGTTGATCGGTTTCTGGTTCAAGAACCTCAGCTATGCTGCCGCTGGACGCAAAGCTTTCGTAGTTAACCGAATTGGCGACGCAGGCTTCTTGCTCGGAATTTTCTTCTTGTACCGTCAGTTTGCCACCATCGACTTTGTCGAATTGGCGCAGGCTATCAGCGCAAATCCTGAACAGACGACGCTGTACACCGTAATCGCTTTCTGTCTTTTCGTCGGAGCTACCGGAAAGTCTGCTCAGATCCCGCTCTTCACCTGGCTCCCGGACGCGATGGCCGGTCCCACGCCGGTTTCGGCTCTCATCCATGCTGCAACGATGGTGACCGCAGGCGTGTACATGATGGCGCGCTTGAATTTCCTGTTCGACCTCGCACCTTACGCCTTGTTTGTCGTTTCGCTTGTTGCCGTCGCCACCGCGTTTATTGCGGCGACTACTGCGATAACCCAGAACGACATCAAGAAAGTCTTGGCGTACTCGACGGTCAGCCAATTGGGTTTCATGTTTATGGCAGTCGGAGCCGGGGCCTATTGGGTGGCGGTGTTTCATCTCGTGACGCACGCATTCTTTAAGGCTTGCTTGTTCCTTGGTGCCGGATCGGTCATTCATGGCTGTCACCATGAGCAAGACATGCGTCACATGGGCGGACTGGCGAAGTATATGCCGGTGACCTGCCTAACCTACGGAATTTCGACTTTGGCCATCGCCGGCATATTCCCATTGGCAGGCTACTACTCAAAGCACGCTATTTTAGAGGCCTTGGCGCACAACCATAACGTTTACCTCGTGAGTGCTACGCACTTTCTAGGTGCTGTGGCGTCGTTTACCGCCTTCATTACGGCATTCTACATGACGCGCTCTTTTGCCATGACATTCCTCGGTGAGTACCGTGGACATGCGCATCCTCACGAGTCACCGTGGAAGATGACCTTGCCGTTGATCGTATTGGCTGCTTTGGCTCTTGGTGGTGGCATCTGGCTCGTGACAGCTTTGCCGGAGTTCCTCTCGACCGTGCTGCCTAACATTCACGAGCACGAGTCTGCCTCCTTGGTAGAGAATATCCTTGCTTCGTGGGTTGGTATCCTCGGCGTCCTCGTCGGGCTTATCTTCTACACCAAGCTCTTGTCTGTTCCGGGGCAGATCTTCAACGCCGTGTTACCGCTCAGCAAGCTTTCACTGAACAAGTACTATTTCGACGAAATTTACGCAGCGATGGTAGTGCGTCCTTTGGAGTCGATCTCAGGACTGCTGTTCCGAGTCGTCGATCAGTCGATTGTTGATGGTGCAGTAAACGGAACCGGGGCCATCGTGGAACTCTCGGGTGAGGTGGCGCGGACTTCACAGACTGGACAGGTGCGGCAGTATGCCTTGTTCATGTTTATCGCAACTCTGGTCGTGGCGCTCTTTTGCTTTGTCTTATAGGTCTTGAATGGATTCGATTTTCTACGACTTTCCGTACCTCAGCGTTCTGACGTTCTTGCCGTTGATCGGCGCGCTGATGCTGTACCTCGTGCCTTCGTTCAAACCTTCGTCGGACCCTCACGGCGATCGGGCCCGCATGTGGAGCTTTTTCATTACTGGTTTGGCCTTCGCCCTGTCAGTGATCATGTTTACCGAGTTCGTTCCGACGGAGACCGGTTATCAGTTCGTTGAATCGGCGCCCTGGATTCCTGGATTCGGCATTTCTTACACCATCGGAGTTGATGGAATCAGTGTGCTGCTGGTTTTGTTAACAACCTTCTTGATGCCGATTATCGTGTTGGCGTCGCCGTCTATTCATTCCCGTCCGCGCGGGTATTTGGCCAGCATGTTGGTTCTACAGACCGCCATGATCGGCACATTGGTTTCTCTCGACGTGTTCCTCTTCTACGTGTACTGGGAGCTCATGCTCGCACCGATGTACTTCATCATCGGTATCTGGGGCGGTAAACGCCGCATTTATGCGACGCTCAAGTTCGTGCTCTATACGGTCTTCGGCAGCTTGCTGATGCTTGTGGCCATTTTCTATGTGGTGTGGCGCTTCTATGAGCAGCGCGGGGAGATCTCCTTCCTGCTTGATGAGTTGGTAATGTTTACCAACTTAACGTTGAAGGAAGAGATTTGGCTCTTTGCAGCCTTCGCCTTGGCATTCGGAATTAAGGTTCCGATCTTTCCGTTTCATACCTGGCTTCCTGATGCGCACGTCGAAGCGCCTACGGGTGGTTCGGTTATTCTTGCAGGCGTGTTGCTCAAGATGGGTCTGTACGGATTTATTCGCTTTGCATGTCCGCTCTTCCCGCTTGGAGCGCAAGTCTTCGCTCCATATCTGATTGCCCTGGCAGTCATCGGAATTGTGTACGGCGCGCTTGTTGCCTGGGCTCAAGATGACATCAAGAAGCTTGTTGCGTACTCATCGGTTTCGCATCTTGGTTACTGCGTTTTGGGATTCTTTGCCGGCATCACTCTGGCGGGCACCAGTTCAACTGAGCCCCCGAATTCGGTGGCTGCAGTAGGTTCGGTGTATCAGATGTTGAATCACGGCATATCGACCGGAGCACTCTTCTTATTGGTTGGTGTTCTGTACGATCGACGCCACACCCGCTTGATTGCCGAGTACGGAGGATTGGCTGCCAAGGTTCCCGTCTTTGCCTTCCTGTTCTTGGTCTTCACCTTGAGCTCTATAGCGCTGCCGCTCACAAATGGATTCATCGGCGAGTTCTTGATTTTGGCAGGCAGCTTTTTGGCCTATCCCGGAGTTACTACCATTGCTCTGCTAGGCGTCGTGCTTGGAGCTGTCTATATGCTGACGCTGTACATGAAGACCATGTATGGCGAACTCGATGAGGCAAAAAATGGCGAACTTTCGGATTGTACCGGGCGCGAAATTGCCTTGTTCATTCCGTTACTCGTGATGGTGTTCTGGATGGGCTTGTTCCCGCAGAAGTTCCTCTCGACGATTGAGCCGACCATGAACGGTTATATGAAGATGGTGCAGGAGAGGGGGCAGGCGCGTCGTGCCTTCGACGCGGCTCTAAACGGTCAGGATAAAGATTTACCAGCCACCAGCGCAGTGGCATCGGCAGCTCGGAGTAGCAACTCATGAACCAGGTTTGGATTAAAGATTTGGCGCTTGTATCGCCCGTCATCGTTCTGAGTGTCGGAGCCTTGCTGCTCATACTGATTGAGTCCTTTGTGAATCGGCCTTGGCCTCGTGAATTGTTCACCGGCTTGGTGCTGTTCTGCGGAATTTTCTCGCTGGAGATTTTTGCGCCGGGCTACGTCTCTGGTGGCACGGCCTTTAATGGTCTGATTTACGCTGACGGTTTCAGCTGGTTCTTTACGTTCTTGCTCTTAGTGGGTGCTCTGCTGGCCCTTATGCTCGGCATTCATACACTGAAAGATGAAGGGATCGAGTCTCCGGGCGAGTATTATGTGCTGCTGCTGATTTCAACGGTCGGCGCGATTATATTTTCGACCTCCGCAGAGCTCATCACGCTGTTCTTGGGATTGGAAATTATGTCGATGGCTTTGTACTGCCTGTGCGGTTCAGCCATTTCCATGCGTCGCTCGTCCGAGTCTGCCCTTAAGTATTTTCTTCTCGGTTCCTTCAGTTCCGCCTTCATGCTGTACGGCGTTGCGATTCTTTACGGTTTGACCGGCAGCACGGTCGTGGATCAGATTGCTTCGGCGATCTCGAAGACCGATGTTACCGCGATGCACTTCGGTATGGCGCTGTTGCTTATCGGCTTCGTCTTCAAACTTGGCGCAGTGCCATTCCATTTCTGGGCACCGGATGTATACGAAGGGGCTCCAACTCCGATAACGGCTTACATGGCTTGTGTGATCAAGGCCTCCGCCGTGGCGGCAATGCTGCGCGTGCTGTGGACCGCATTCGGGGAGCTTGTTCTCTTCTGGTCGGGAGCAATTTGGTACCTGGCCTTCTTTACGATGGTGATTGGGAACATCATTGCGCTGCGACAGCGTAGCCTAAAGCGTATGCTGGCGTACTCCAGCATCGCCCACGCCGGGTACATCTTGGTCGGTTTCTTGGCGCCAGGAGTCGATTTTGGAGGCGGAGCTGCAATTCTCTACTACATTGTGTCCTATACCGTCATGACGATGGGGGCATTTGGTGTGGTGCTGGCGGTCAGCTCCAAGCATTCGGCAAGCAATCATCCGGACGACATTTCGCGTTTCAACGGGCTTGGCTATCGCAGTCCCTTCTTAGGATTCGCGATGAGTATCTTCATGCTGTCGCTGGCTGGAATTCCCCCTGGAATGGCCGGCTTGCTCGGCAAGGTCTACATTTTTAGCGCCGCTGTAAAGGCAGATTATGTCGGCTTAGCAATTATCGGCGTGCTGTGCTCGGCAATCTCCAGTTACTACTATCTGCGAGTGATTGTCGCGATGTACTTCGTCGAGGCCGATGAGGATGAATCGGTAAAGGTGGCCCGACCGAGCTTTCCGCTGGTGGGAGCACTCTCGATTTGTATTGTTGCCGCAGTCCTGTTGGGGCTATTCCCCTCAGCGCTGTACAACAGCGCCGCTCTCGTGATGGCTAGCTTTTAATTCTCGCGCTGAGCATTCAACCACAGCGCGACATTAATCATTTTTTTCGGCAGCGAATCGAGCAGGATATATTCCTTGTCAGAATGTGCGCCTTCACCAAAAGGACCTAGTCCATCGATGGACGGGCAGCCTTGGTAGGCAGTGCGGTTGGCATCACTTCCGCCTCCTAATATGCCAGGAATTTGATCATAGGAGAGCCCGGCAGGGGCCGCGAATTTCCGAAAACTTTCGAACAAGGCAAGACTTTCCGGTGAATCCGCCATTGGCGGCATAAAAGAATCGGCCTTAATTTGTACGCTTGTTCCGGGCACCACGATGTCGGCCGCGATTTCCATGATAGCAGTCGATAGGCGCTTAAAGTCTTCAGCCTTTTCAACACGCAAATCAAGCGCTGCGCTAGCCAGTTCCGGCACGGTATTAGAGGCGCTGCCGCCCTGAACGAGGCCGACATTCACGGTAACTCCGCGCGAATAATCGGTGAGGGTGCTCAGACGGGTAATGGTGTGGGCAAGTTGTAAAATTGCATTTGCTCCCTCGCGATGCGCATTGCCGGCATGAGAGGCTTTGCCCCGCACGCTAATCGAGAATTGGCCAACGCCTTTTCGTCGCAAAATGATTCCATCGGCCGTGCGTCCCCATTCGAAGACTAAGGCGGCGCGAGATTTCCGGCCTGCTTCTTCGATCAAGCGGTGCGAGTCTGGACAGCCAATCTCTTCGTCGCTGTTGATGAAAACACTTACCGGAATAGCAGCGAGCAATTTGTGTTCAGCCAAAGCACGCAGTGACCATAAGAAGGTCACTAGCCCGCCTTTCATATCGAGCACGCCGGGGCCAAAGGCGCGATCCTTTGTACGGCTGAAGTTTTGGAAAGGAGAATCAGGCGGATGTACGGTATCGGTGTGACCCACCAAAACAATACTTTTTTCCCCCGCGGCAGGCGTGTTTGCGATTAGCACATCACCTCGGGCAGCTACCGGAACGCGTTGCACTTGCATGCCAAGTGAAAGCAGGAAATTGGCAATCACATCCTGCGCTTTGTTCACGCCGGCTACATTGGTGGTGTAGGTGTTGATCGAAACGAGCTGCTCTAGTAACTCGATCGCGCCTTCCTGCGTCGACTGAATCCAAGAAATGAGGTCTTTTTCGTTATTCATAAAACGCTCTGGTTATCCCGTACGTCAGGTTTCCTGGTGGTTCAAAGTAGAGGAAAAAGCCATCTTTCCGACTATGAAAAAACGTCACTGTGTCGGAAGTGGTACGGCTCAGTTCTCTTTAGTTGCCCCTTAGGTTGCGATAATTTTGCTGCGCATTCAACTACCTAGGATTTGGCCTCAAGATTGCTCTAATTGGCTGGCGTGAGCATAGGAGGCAACCCAACTCTCTCTCCAGATTGGGCCCGCTTACATGCTCTCATCCATCATAGGTTGGTTTATCGGCGCCCCGCTAGGCTGCCGCAGCGAGACTTTGTCTCAAAGCGCAACTGTTTAGCTTAGCTGAACGAATCGAGCGAGATGGAAAAGAATGTATGCACATGTAGGGTGGAAACCGTATGCAAGATGTCGTTACGTTATTAAACCAAGACGTTAAATCAATCGCTCAGAAGGGCCTTCATCAGCTCGGCATTTATCGCCGTCGCTTGAGGAAAGCCAGGGCGATTAAAAAGGCTAATAAACCAAAGGAGAAGTAAACCATCAGAGATGCGCTGTTCAATTGACCCGGCACTTGCCGTGCCGGGTCCCCATCTGAGCTTTGAAACGAAGCTAGCATAGAATCCAAGATGTTCTTTGAGCCGGCAAAAGCTGCGCTCTTTTCAATAAACGTCAACGTATATAGGAAATTATCCGCAGGAAGGAGCGTTACGGCTGAAGTGTAGCTGTTGGGCTCAGAGCCGTATCTCAGCACGATTTGCTTTGCCGCTCTTCCGTGTAGTTCAAGTTCGCGCGAACTCAACAACTCAACATCAGTCATCCCTAGTTGCCGATAGGCGGAGAGGACTCGCTCAGTTTGGCCTGCCAGGGTGAGTTCTGAGGGGTTTAACGTCTGGGGTTCTACGATTACGTTAAACGTCGGATAGTTGCTCCCCCCTGTGCGCAGGAGCAGCGGCGCAGTCGCATTGTGCGACTCAACCGGCACGAGCGCTGGCGGATAGCGTAGTTCAAACTTGAACTGAGGATTCACGTAGAGCTGAGCGGATTCTTGAGCCTGCGCGTATTTTTGATGGAAGCACAAGCTTGCCAAGAGCGCGAGGAGAGGCGGCAGAACAGCAACGCAAACCGGGCGGTGACGCATAAAACCCTTAATTTTAGGCCTTTTTATGTAATGGCATCTGGCTGTTGAAGTCTAACCCAAGGCAATTTGGCGCAAAAGCGCAAGAGGTGTTCTGCTCACTTCATGCATTTTTAGCCTTTAAAAATGCTGCTTTCAGAGAAGAATTGTTTCGACACGCTCCATTTTTTTTATTGCTTTCCCTATACTTTTGTACCTAATATTGACCCCGAAATGCCATTTTTTCGCTTGTTTTTGAGAGATTCTCTGGCATTCGTGATGATTAATTTTAGGAGACTACCGACCTATGGCAAAGAAAGCCGCTAAGAAAATGGCAAAGAAAGCCGCCCCTAAGAAGACTGCAGCTAAAGCCACCAAGATGGTTGCCGCTGAGAAGCCAACCCCAAAGGCCCGCGTTGCTACTAAGCCACGCAACAGCAGCACCCTCAGCTACACGCAGTCTGAGTTCATCGACAACATCCGTGGATTCTGCGGATTGGCGAAGCGCTCTGCCGCTAAGGAACTCTGCGAAGACATTGCAGCGTTCATCAAGGATTCGTTGCGCCGTGGCTACAAGATCCCGCTCCTCGGACTTGGCAAGATGTATGTTAGACACTCCAAGGCCCGTATGGGACGTAACCCTGCAACTGGCGAGACGATCCAAATCTCCGCTAAGAAGCGCGTTCGTTTCACTGCAGCTAAGGCTCTCAAGGAAGCCGTTCTGTAGTTAACGAAGGCTGTTCCAGGCCATTCTTGTCTTGGAGCAGTTTGTCTTATGTTGCCGAAAGGCGCGTAAGGCGTAGAAGGCGTAAGTCTTGTAGTGCAAGGCTTACGCCTTTCTATTTTATCCGACAGGTTTGCAGCAAAAGGGGATAGAGCATGCATTTCAAGAACGTACTGGTAACCACCGATTTTTCCGACTTTTCCGTCGAGGCCTTCCGCGTTGTTCTCAAGCAAGTCAGCCATGAAGACGGAAAGATAACGCTGCTATCGGTAGTTTCTGATTGGGTTGTCCCACCCTCGATGTTCGAAGAAATCCCTCTTCCCGAACGTATCGATGAGTATCGCAAAGAGATCTTGGATTCGGCGACTGAGCGGATTGGCAAGCTCGCTGCCCAGCATTTTGCGGGGCGTAAAATTGAAACGAAAGTGATTCTTTCGATTCGCTCTGCGGCTCAAGAAATTTGTGATTATGCACGCGCTCAGAACTGCGACGTTATTATTATGGCTAGCCACGGCAAAGGCGCTGTTGCTTCCGCCATTCTTGGAAGTGTGACGCAAAAAGTGTTGGGGCATGCGCCGTGCCCGGTGTTGGTTGTACCAGCTCACGCCGGACACTAGAACCGAAGTAGGGCCTGCGTGGTATTGGGAACTGCCAGCCGAAGCAAGCCCCTCTGACTACTTCCTGGTCATTTTCAAAGACTTATCCGCGCTACGTCACCCGTGAGCGCTTTCTTCGCATAACACTGCTCTGTCATTGCCTAGGTGGCATTGCGCGCTCTTTCACTCAACTATTTCGAGAAGAAGCTTACTCTGAACTGTAAGGCAGGGCCGACTTGTGGTGTCCGTTCTGCCTTGCAGTTCTGTCAATTTCTGAAGGTTAACTCCTCCCTGTGACTACTGCGCTACACGGCCGCTTAGATCAGTTCATGGACTGTTCTGAGCGACCGTGTAGGCCCTGGGTTATGTTGCCCGGTGTCTTACGGATTTTCCGTACGTAGTTAGGTCGCACGTTGGAGTATCTGATCATGGCGAAAAGCCGCAGTCTGAAGAATCGTCGTCGTTTCCGGAACGCCCAGCCCCTCGTTGAGGTGTTGGCGCATGCGTTGAAGGGCAACAAGACGATGACGGTGCAGGAGGTGACGGAGACGGCCAGAAAGAGCTACAAGACGACTTCGAAGCGGCACTTCCGCACGATCGTCAACAGCGCTCTCCTGAACAATCCGACGCGTTTCAAGAGGCTCAAGCGTGGCGTGTACCGGACGATCCAGCGTCGCCGCCACAGCCGTAGCGTCTGAGCCCGCGAACTCGCCGCATCTTTTGCCAGAATGCCGGAGCCGTCCCACTTACTCCACGGTTGAGTAAGTGGGCGGCCCGGTTTAGGTGGTTCTTTCGAACGTTTTTAGAAATTGACAGACTGCTCTCTTTTTCACCGCCTACTGCAGGCGTTCAGCAATCACTTCGGCGATATCCTTTACCCGCAAAGAGTCTTCACGTCCTGTAATTTTTACGCCGTCCTCCATCATCTGCATGCAGAAAGGGCAGGCAGTCGCGACGTTGTCTGCCCCCGTTTTAGCAGCTTGATCTGTGCGAATGGCGTTGACGCGTTCACCGATTTTCAGATCCATCCAGAAGTGTCCGCCGCCTGCGCCACAGCAAAGACCTTTGTTGCGGCTTGCTTCCATTTCAATAATTTTCAAGCCCTTCGCAGCAGTAAGAGACTGGCGCGGAGCTTCGTACTCATCATTGTAGCGGCCTAAGTAGCAGGGGTCATGGAAGGTGAAGGTCTCTTCGCCTTCCTTGAGTGAAAGTTTCTTTTCCTTTTCCAATCGCCTTAGCAGCGTAGAGTGATGAATAATTTCCGGGGACTGCCCGTTCCCGAGATTTCCGAATTCGGGGTACTCGTTTTTTATGGTATTGAAACAGTGCGGGCAATTCGCAACGAGGCTCTTAAATCGAATCGTCTTAAGCAATTCGATGTTTTTCTTAGCCAGGGTCTGATACAGGTTTTCTTCCCCGAGCCGGCGTGCCGGGTCCCCGGTACAACTTTCCTCCGTTCCCAAAACCCCGAACGAAAGTCCAGCCTTGTTCATAATGGTAACGAGCGCGCGCGCAATCTTTTGCTTGCGCGGGTCGTATGCCGAAACGCAGCCAACCCAGTAGAGATAATCAACCGAGTCTCCCGCCTTTAGCACCGGCACATTCAGCCCGTCTGCCCATTTCATGCGATCCTGCGGTGCGCCATAGGGATTGCCGCGATTCTCGAGGGCGCGCAGCGTAGCTTGAGCTTCGGAGGGCACTTCTCCCTGCATCAAGACCATGTTGCGGCGATTTCCTACAATCATATCGACGTGGTTAATGCCGACGGGGCAGGCTTCCACACAAGCCATACAAGTGGTGCACGACCAAAATACTTGCTCCGACATTACCTCGGTGGAGATGCGTTGGTCGGCCGATACGCCGAAAACCCCAGCTGCTTCCTGCACGAGGGGATTTGACGCTCGGAACGGGCCTTTGCTGGTAAAGCCTTCGCCCGAAGGTTCGACGCCACTGCGCTTCAGGAAAAAATCCAGGGTGAGCACTTCATCCATTTTAAGGAGCGGCTTTGGCAAAATTGAGGGTGCTAATTTCTGCTGAGCGCTTAGGGCCAATGCGTGGTTTCGAGTGTCCAAGATCATCCATTTTGGCGAGAGCGGCTTACCTGAGCGATAGGCAGGGCAGGCATCCTGGCAGCGACCACAACTTGTGCAAGCATCAAGATCCAGCAGTTTCTTCCACGAGTAATCCTTGATGGTGCCGAGACCGATATTGAACTCTTCTCCGCTTTCCATGCGCTTCTCCAAATCGCCCACCGATTCAAGCTGCCCGGCCGGTCGCTTGCGCGGTCTGAAATACAAATTGGCGGAGCTGGAGATGATATGAAAAAACTTTGTGTAGGGAGCAATCGCGATGACCGCAAGAACGGTGATGGTGTGGAACCACCAGGTAACGAAGTGTAAAAGGCGCGCAGATTCACCGGAAAATCCCCAAAAGAACTTGGCAACTAACAACCCGACCGGGGAGTACTTGGCCCAGGGGTCGTGCGTGACATGAATGCGCAGGCCTTCAAGCAGGAATCCCTGTACGATCAGAAGGCTTAGAACGATGAGCATCGAGCTATCGGCGGCACGATTATGCAATTTGTCACTACGACGGATGTAACGTCGATGCGCCGCGATGATACAACCAACCAGTAGTCCTGCCCCGAATAAATCGCTGGCAAGGGTGACGGCCAAATAAAATTGACCGCGATATATGCGCACTCCCAAATCGTGATCGATAAAGACCATCGTGGTTGTGAACAGCAGAACGAGGAAGCCGATGTAAATGAGGGTGTGGGCAAGGGCAGCCGTACGCTCGCGCACGACTCCTCGTTGCAGCAGCCCCCAGCGAAACATTTCTTCGATGCGAACAAGCCAGCCGGTCTTTAGGTCAGGCTGCTCTGTGCCCGAGGCCCAAAGTTCGGCATGTCGCCAGATTCCAACGGCGCCGATGAAGACAGCCACCGCCAAGAGACCATATAAGCCAATCACATTTCCGAGCGAATTAACGTTCCAGAGGATTTCGCGGGTGGCGGTTTCATTCATAGCGCTTTTACACCTTCAGTCCCCGTTAGCGAGTCAGGCCCGTAGGAGGGGAATAGTTTCTTAATTACTTGGGCCTAAATCTAACACCGGAAGCAAGGGGCTGAGAATGCATTTCTTAAGCAATTCAATAGATTGAAAGCTAAGATTTGGAAGGGTTGTTCGGACAATGCTGTGATTTGTTGACAAGGAGCCTGCGGAGCCTCAAAATAGCAATATGCTGAAATCAGTAGACTTTTTTCATTCTTGCCACTCGCATCTCGGTCTCCGCGCTTCCTTCTGCCTGCGCATTCAATAGCCCGAGACAATTCTTATGGACGAAGGCCCCGCAACTTTTAATTTCCTAGTCGCACTTTGTGTGCTCGGGTTGCTGTACCCGTACTTTGTGCTCTGTCATGTCGCCATCATTCGTAGCCGCGGGAAGCGGGTGCGTGAATTGGCGCAAGAAGGGGAGATTGGAGCGCGCTATGCCCGGCTTGTTCTGACGAAGGCTAATAGCTATCTCGTAAGCGTCCAAATTGGGCTCTATCTCTTTGCTCTCGTGGCTGGCGCTCTAATCGTAAATCTGTGGCCTGCGACAGCGGGTCGCTTTGGCTTGAGCTTTCTGGGTGTTGCGGAAATTCTCGTCATGTTGGTCGTCAGCCTCACGCTCGGCCAGGCTGCCAAGGGCATCGCCTTCGCTTCCCCGGAGCGGGTGCTGTGCCGATTGGCGCTGCCGATAATGTTCTTTGGCCGTTTTGTTTCTCCGATTACATTTGTGCTTGAGTCCGCGGTGGGTACCGCTTTGACCCGAATTGGGGTGCGCGTACCGGTTGAGCGGGAGTTGGTTGTTTCCGCTGAAGAACTCAGTGAAATGGTTGAATTGAGTAGCGAAGCAGGGGAAATAGAAGAAGACGAACGCGAGATGATCCAAGGTGTTTTTGAGTTCTCGGATACCGTGGTTCGCGAAGTGATGACGCCTCGCAAAGACATTATTTCGGTTGAGGAGAGTGCCACCCTTGAGCAAATCACCCAGCTTTTCGTGCAGGAGCGCTTATCGCGTATTCTTGTGACGGGTGCCACGTTGGATGATGTGCGTGGAATTTTGCTCGCTAAGGACTTTATGGGCTTGGTAGGGCAAGTTTCTCCGAAGTTCGATATCAAGCGTTTTATGCGACCGGCCTATTTTGTTTCGGATTCCAAGAAGGTTGACGCATTGCTCGAGGAATTTAAACGAGATGCGGTACACTTTGCGGTGGTTCTCGACGAACACGGCGGAGTTGATGGAGTTATTACCGTTGAAGACTTGATTGAAGAAATCGTCGGCGAAATATTCGATGAGCACGATAGCCCAGCCGAGGAAGTTACGGTTACCAAGACGAAGAGTGGGGATCTTATTGTCGATGGCAGCATCGGGATCGAAGATCTGAACGACAATCACAATCTGACCATTCCTGTTGGAGAGTACGACACCATCGCCGGCTTTCTCATTCATCAATTCGGTCGAATCCCGACACAAGGTGAAGCGCAGGATTTTGAGGATCTGAAGCTCTACGTAGAGGAGCTCGCGCAGAATCGCATTACCAAAATTCGCATTCAGCTACCCAAGAAAGGCAGTCATTTGGCCGCATTAGCTAAGGAATCTTTTGAACCCTCCGGCTCTTCGAACGAGTCTAATCATAAGGGCCCTGAGAATATCAAACGCGCAAGCGTCTCCGGGGCTCGCTAGAACGCTTAAGCCTCTAGCTCATTAATATCTTTATGGTTCTCCGCAAGCTTTGGCTTGGCTGGGGGCTTTTGGCTATTGAGGGACTTCAAATGACTGCTGATCCACGGGCTGTTTCTGGAAATGCCGACGCAGGCGCCATCAAAACTTCTGAGGCTGCTTCTACAAAGATAATGACTGTTGGAGACGAGCCGGTTCGTGGCGAGGTGAGTGCCGCTACCATCGGACGCATGCTGGGTCTGGCTTCGATGCGTGAATTGAACTTGCTCGATACCAAGCTCGATTTGGTGATGTCCAAAGTCAACAACATGACGGTGCGCTTAGAGCGTGTCCTTACGCTTCTCGGCAGTGCTCCCACGGGCAAGGATCTCGAACGTATCGACGTGCAGATTGCTGCTTTGCGCACGATGCTGCGTGAAAGTGCCGGCGCTAGCACCGTAGCTGCAGAAGTGGCTGCTGCTGCCAAGCGTCCCAAAATTCAGTCCAGTGAAAGTGAAGAGTCTGCCAAAGAAGAATAGAAATTTAGGTTGTCAGTTACATTGTTAAAAAAAGGTGAGTATGGGCCGTAAGAAAAAATCATTAAGCGACAGCGTTGAGACCGAGACGGTGATCTTTGAGGTCGGGGACGAAACCGCTACGGCCGGCAGCCTTACCGATAAAATCGAGAAAACCCGCACTCGCCAGAAGAGCTATTTGATGGATTTGCGCATTCACAGCCCGGCATCGCTAGGTTATTTGGCGATTGAGGGCATCGATACTGCCCCTGCTTTAGTGCGCCTGGCGAAAGTGAAAGGCCTGGATGTGATAGCGGTTACTGACTTCTATAGCGGGAAGTACCTGGATCGTATCCAAAGCGCAGCGCGTGAGTCTTCCTTGACGATCATCCCCGGTGTGGTCATTCGTTGTTCGATCCCGACCTGCGATGATGTCGTGCTGTCGTGTCTCTTTCCTGAAAATTATACGACGAGCTCGATCGAAGATTTCTTACGCGCTCTGCAGATTCCACAATCAGCATTCGGCGATAAGAAGCATATTGTAGCGATGCCATTCGAACAGATTCTGGCGACGGTGGAGCGCTTCAACGGCGTGGCCTTGCCGAGCCGCATGGATAAAACCCCGCATCGCATGGCTGCCTTGCCGCTGCTCGTAGAGAAGTATGGATTCCGGGCCTTCGATTTGGCGTACCCGGATTCGAGTCGCTTCTTCAAGGCGCGTTGGCCGAAGATTAAGTTCCATCTGTTCAGTTTCTCGAACGCGAATGCGCTGGCGCAAGTCGGAAGCAGAATCGCCAAAGTCAAAATGAAGGATCCCGGATTTGCCGGAATTCGTGACATCGTGGCGCGCAACAGCACTGAAGGATCGAACGCCTAATTTCCCTACGGGATTCCAGCACGGAGCAGAATGGCGAGCTCGTCCATAGCGCGAGCCGCCTCGTCTTTCATTGAAATAGGGCTGTAAATCGTGTCATTGTCGTCACTCGTCTTTAGGCGAGTTATGGCCGATTCACGAAAACCTCCTTCTTCCTCATCTTCTTCAGCAGGAGAGCCGCCAGGCTGGCGAGAAATCGATATCGCGGCAACCCAGGAGCGCGTAGCGCTCGCGCTGCAGGCGCTGTCAGGCGTGATGTATGATTTCGACGCAAAGCGTGGCACGACTGTGCGCTCTTCGGGACTATCTGACCTCCTTGGATTCCATCCTCGCGAAGCTGCTGCTGACGTACGCTGGTGGAACGATAGAATCCATCCACAGGATCAGACCCGCGTGCAGCAGGCTTTTGACGAGGCTCAGTCTCATTGTCAGGTTGAGTATCGAATTATGCATCGTGACGGGCACTATGTGCACGTTTGGGATCACGCACTGATCTTGAGGGATGAATCCGGCGCGGTGCAGCGCATTGTCGGCAGTAATCTAAACATTTCCCGCTTCAAGGAAGTGGAGAAGTTTCTAAATGATGCGTACAGCGCAGAGCGCGGAGCGCGCGAGGCTGCAGAGCAGACCGCCTTTCGCCTGACGAGGTTGCAGCGTATTACGCACGCGCTCTCGCAGGCACTTACCACAGAGCAGGTGGCAGCCATTGTTCTTGATGAGCTAAGTTCTCTGTTTCAAACCCAACGCGGACTGCTGTTCGTATGCTGGCCCGATCCAACTTCACTCACCTTGTTACGATCGAGCGGCTTTGCCCTGCGAGCTAACCCCAAAGCCTTAGCGCTCAATGCTAAAAACCCTTTCAGTGAAGCGGTGCGCGCGCCGGACGCGGTAGTTTTGGATGGTTTAGATTTTGACAGCAACAATTTTCCTGAACTACAAGAATTTTTCAGCGAACCTTGGACTGGTTGTCTTTTGACACTTCCACTTATTTCCGGCGGGAAACCGCTGGGAGTTTTGTCGTTTGAAGTTCCCTGCGCTTCCGTGCCGGAAGAAGAGCAACAGTTGCTACGAATTATTTCAGCGCAGTGCGCGCAAGCTCTTGAGCGGGCAAAATTATACGAATCTGAGCTGCGTGCTCGCCAACAGGCAGAAGCAGCAAACCGCACCAAAGATCAATTCTTTGCCACCGTTTCACATGAATTGCGTTCTCCGTTGCAGTCAATTCTGGGCTGGATTCGTCTGGCCCGTGGCGGCAAACTGGATTCGGCCACCTCGGAGAAAGCGCTGGAAGTCATCGAGCGCAACACCCGTTCTCAGGTGCAGCTGGTTTCCGATATGTTGGAAATTTCGCGCATACTGACCGGCAAGATTTCGATGAGTACCGAGCTTCTCTCGATCGGAGCTGCGCTTGAGGGGTCGGTTGATTCCGTGCGTCCGACTGCCTTGAATAAGGGACTGCAGTTGCACGTGCATATCGAGCCGGGTTTGCCCTTGGTTTGGGGTGATCCAAATCGCTTGCAGCAAGTCTTTTGGAACCTGCTTTCGAATGCCATTAAGTTTACTCCAAATGCAGGTTCGATAACGGTGCGTGCGCGTTCCCGCAAAGAGTTCGTGGAAATCGAGGTGCAGGATACGGGAGAGGGAATTCCTGAAGAATTTTTGGCACACGTTTTTGAACGTTTTTCTCAAGCCGATGAATCCCGTACGCGCGTCCATGGGGGGCTCGGGCTAGGTCTTGCCATCGTCCGGCATATCGTCGAGTTGCATGCAGGGCGAGTTTCGGTCCACAGCGACGGGCGCGGGAAGGGCAGTACCTTCCGTATACTCTTACCGGTGCGAGCAGAAGCAAGCACGGGAGTGGAAAGTGGAGAGATTGTACGTCGAGAGGGCGTCCTACAAGGGGTGCGAGTGTTGGTTGTTGAGGACACTTTCGATACCCGTGAATTTATTACGACGGTGCTTCGCAATGAAGGCGCACAGGTACGACATGCCGATAGCGCGCCAGAGGCGATCGATATGTTACGGGCGTTTCGTCCACAAGTCTTGCTGAGCGATATTGGAATGCCTGGCACCGACGGTTTCCAACTGTTGGCCCAAATCCGTGAAATTCACAGTGAGAATGAGCTGCCAGCCGCTGCATTAACGGCTTACACGACTCCAGAAGATCAGCGCAGAGCCTTGGCTGCGGGATTTCAATTACATCTGAGTAAACCCATTGAACCCGATGCGCTTATTCAAGCGGTGGAAACATTACATTCACTTCGTGCCCCCATGGAGGATAACGTCATAACGAGGTAGGACGCGACGCGGGTCGTCCACGGCGATTAGCTTTTGCCATGTGATCCAGAAAGACGTCCAGGCACAGGCGTATTGAAAGTTTTCGTTCCGCCGGAAAGACTTCAAACTCAGCCTGCGCTTCAATGTAATTACTCAGCAGTCTTTTAAGCCTATCTCCCTCCTCACAATATTTCAGAAGACCGGTCTTTGAGTCTCCGGGTGGAGGAAATCGGGTACTAAACTCGGCTAAGCTCGTAAATAGCGGGCGTGCCAGAGAACCGGGGGGCGACTCCTCGGCGACTTGCGCAAATAGTTCACCGCTGCGAGCCAGCGCTGCGTTACCCCGGAATGCGATCAGTTTATCGAGTTGGGGTTGAACAGCCGGATCTGCGTTGATCAGGCACATGACGCGCCGCCACACCTCGCGTGAATGCAGCACGTGTTCTCGTGCATCGTTCGAAAACTGGCTGCGCAATCGATCTTGCCGATTTTTTGCCTCACTCGGCTGTGTATGCAGGGCTCGCGGACGCTGGGCGCGATGGGTTCGATAGTACGATTCTAAATCTCTGTTCGTTGCGCCGGTAAATACATCTGCAACCGAGATCCACTCTGACTCGTCTCTACTCATGTTATGACGAATGACCGTAGCCATTTCGTCGTTACCATAATAACCGTGAAAATATTCACTCCACATCGGAATCTCTTGGGTGAATTCCTCCGGCAGGAAATACTTGGCCTTGCGCATGACTTCAAGCAGCTGCGATCCGAGCGTCTGCATTTCGGAGTAGAATTGCACTTCGCTTACTTCGAAGAGTTCTAGTGCTTGCGGATCGAGTGCGACATGGCGGCGTGGATTGCGTTGCGTAAGGGTGAGGTGCTGATCGAAGGCACCAAAATCAGCCATCATTACGAGCCCATTTAGAAGGCCGCGAACGTACTGGCGTAGTTCGGCTTTGGCCGCTACTGCCTCGTCGCGGTGCAATTCATGCAGGACGAACTGATCGAGTCGTTTGTCGAGGTAGGGTAGAATCGTTCGAAGTAAGTGTGGCATACCCAGCACATCGGCTTGGTCGTAATTGGAGAAGAAGCGCATATGCAACGCGTTTGCTCCGAAGTAACTCACCGCTGCCCGCGGAGAGATCGCCAACGCTTTTATTTCCTGCAAGAGCGCAAACTCATCACGGTGGAAATAGAGGAGCGGCAAGATCAAGGCCTCATCGGCGTCGCGAAATGCTAGGCCAAAAGGGCTACGACAACCTCTCATCGCCGGAAGCACTTCGTGGCTCACTCGCATAAGTACCACGCGAGTCAAAAGCGGATCGGAAGGGGCCTTTTGAAGGAGTTCCTTCATCAGCAATTCAAATTTTGACGAAATCGAAAGCGACGCACCTCCCGGCGTCAGTGCGGAGGTCCGTCCGATCTGCGTCAAGCACTCATCGAGTGAAGAGTTCGCCTTCTCAAAGTGATGAAGCACGTCTTTTGAAACATCCTGCATCGCGATGTAGGCGCAGGTAAGTTTTTGCTCCAATCTGCGCTGAATGTCGGCAGCTTGTGGGTGAGTTTGATCGACAATAATCGCGTCTACATGTCCCATGCGCGCTGCGCGTGAATCTGGAAGGGAAGTAAATTTGCGGATGTTAAAGGACTCTGTCCACACCGGAGGCAAGGGAATCAGCGCCTCAGGTCGGGCGTCCGAGGTGGTAACAATAGCCAGAGTTGACTTTGTGGTTCCTAAGGGCAGCCGAACGAGCGGGTAGGCAATTTCAACTTCCAATAGATTGCTGGACTCGAGGTATACGGCGTCGACCGCGTGATGAGACTGGAGTAGTTCGAACACGAGCTCGGGAAAGGGAAAGCGCTGACCGGGAAATCGAGCAGAGATAATGGAGAGCTGAGCGTGGGTCTCCGTCAGCCTTTCACGCACCGTATCTAAATTTACCCCGCGAGCATGGAAGGCCTGACTGCTGAGCATGCTCTCGTCACCGGCGCTGTCGTCCGTTGGGTGTCTTAGAATATGCTGGTCGAAGTTCA
>JAFLCA010000059.1 GCA_017302875.1 Deltaproteobacteria bacterium | reverse complement strand
GGAAAAACTAAGCAGGACCTATTTCAATTGAACTGGACACAGCTACTCGGAAAGGACGGCGCAACGTTCGATCAATTGGAAGCCTACCTCCTTCAGAACTCAAAATTGGTGAGCGTTCCTATTCCCAAAGCTGGGAGTGTAGCCGCCATGCGAAAACTTAAGGAGTTCAAACGACAAGCGCTAGACCGCTACGCGGAAGCGCGAGATTTTCCGAATGTGAAAGGAACCTCGCAGCTTTCCATTTTCCTTAAAAACGGCTCACTTACGGTTGCGCAGATCATTGCGGAACTCGAGCTGCAGAATCAAACATTTGCTGAGAAAAGCGGCCCTTCAGTGTACTTGAAGGAGCTAGCGTGGCGTGAATTCTATTATTATATTCTGTTCCATCACCCGCGCGTCGAACAGGAGGCTTTTCTCAGCAAGTTCAAGAACATTGCCTGGGAGAATCGCCCGGAATATTTCGAGGCGTGGAAGAATGGGATGACGGGTTATCCGATTGTCGATGCCGGCATGCGGCAGTTGAATCAAACCGGCTGGATGCACAATCGAGTGCGCATGATCGTGGCTTCATTTCTCACCAAGGATTTGCTGGTCTCGTGGCAATGGGGTGAGCGTTACTTCATGGAGAAATTGCTGGACGGGGATTTGGCTCCCAATAATGGCGGCTGGCAGTGGGCAGCCTCGACTGGCTGCGATCCGCAGCCTTACTTCCGAATATTCAACCCCCGCCTACAAAGCGAGAAGTTCGATCCGACGGGTGAGTATATAAAGACTTACATTCCTGAATTGGCGGAGTTCAGCCCCAAAGAAATCCACGTACCGTCGGAAAGTGGCAGAAGTAGTAAATATCCTTCGCCGATTGTCGATCATCAGGAACAGAAAGAGAAAGCGCTCGAACTGTATGATGTTTGAAAGGGAACAATGAGTAACACCGCCAGCACAGACCAAGAAACCGCTCTATGGGGCAAGCGCACGGGAGATTCCGGTGAGGAACGCTTTCTTGAAGGGCCACATCGACGCAGCTTTGAGCTGTGGGAGGCTCTCAAGATATTCTGCGAATTTATTCGCGGATTTCGCGCGTTACACTTCGTCGGGCCGTGCGTAACCGTTTTCGGCTCGGCGCGTTTCGATGAAAAAACCACCGCCTACCAAAATGCCCGCAAGATGGGGGCCCTGCTGGCCGAAGCCGGATTTACCGTTATGACAGGTGGCGGCCCCGGCATTATGGAAGCAGCCAATCGCGGGGCGAAGGATGTCGGCGGAATCTCAGTGGGTGCCAATATACGATTGCCGAAAGAACAGAAACCAAACCCGTACCTCGATCGTTGGGTCGAGTTTAGATATTTCTTTGTCCGCAAAGTAATGCTGCTGAAGTACTCATACGCTTTCATCGCGGTTCCGGGCGGATACGGAACGCTCGATGAAATATTCGAAACCGCCACTTTGATTCAAACCGGGAAAATTAAAAATTTCCCCATCATCCTCTTGGGCACCGAATATTGGCAGCCTCTACTGCAATTCCTCGAGAAGCCGCTGCTATCGCACGGAGCGGTCGATGCAAAGGACCTAAAAATTTTTCATCTTACCGATTCGGCCAACGAAGCCCTAGAAATTGTAAAGAACGCCGCGTTCAATGAATTCGGGCTCAAGTATCGATATCGGCCCAAACGCTGGCGACTATTTCGAGAAGCTGGCAATATAATTTCGGGAGAAGTCAGAAAGAACTAGGGTTCCACTGGCCTCCGCTCGCTCTTCTAGGAGCCGCGGCCAATGCTCAGTTCCTTGCCAGAAAATGGCCTTTAACTTTGCCATTGCCTCGGGGCTGGTTATCGCGAGCTTCTTCGTAAGCGCGGCGATCGCTGCATCAAGTTCAGGGATGCTTGCATACACCTCATTGTAGAGCCCGTGCTGCTTGCACCAGGCAGCGTCCCGCCAGTCATAGTCGATAGTCATCGCCGTAAAAGCGGCGGTCCCGACTTTTCTCTCAACCGCCGGGCCCACAACAAAGGGGCCAATTCCTAACGCCAGCTCACTAAGTTTTGCGGAAGCCACGCTCGTAGCAAGAGCGTAGTCCGCCGCAGCAGCAAGCCCCACTCCGCCTCCAACAGCGCGCGACTGAACTCGCGCAATCACAAACTTGGGACAGTTTTTCATGGCGAGAATGAGCCGGGCGAAGCCGGAGAAAAATTCTTTCCCCTGGGCCTTGTCTTTGATGGACTGAAGCTCTGCGAAGGAAGCTCCCCCGCAAAATGCCGCTTCCCCCTCACTAGCCAGTACGACAACTTTTGCCGAGGCATCACCGGCGATTTTCGTAACCTCATTAGCCAATGAGCGCAGCAAGGTCCCTGGAAGAGAGTTTCCCTTGGGGTGAAAAAATCGAATGGTCGCCACCCCTTCCGCATTGATAACTTCGACCCGACCTTCATCAGAAGCTTGAACCATATGCACCCCTCGCACTCCGGAAATATACTTGAGTATTCAATACCATATCATTTCAAAGAGATTGTAAACTCGATTTATTTTGTGTCTAATAGAGTGCCCGATAGGGTGCAAATCAAGGCTTCGTGCTAGGCTTTGAAAAGTGAGGTGCCGAGATGGATAACACTGCCAACGAAAAACATTTCGAAGAAAGAATCCGCGCGGGAGAGGTCATCGAACCCAAAGATTGGATGCCTGAGCGCTATCGAAAGCAGCTTGTGCGCATGATGTCCCAGCATGCTCATTCCGAAATTATCGGGATGCTCCCTGAAGGCAACTGGATTACGCGCGCGCCGTCTCTACGCCGTAAGATGATCTTGCTTGCCAAGGTACAGGACGAGGGCGGTCATGGACTCTATATTTACAGCGGCACAGAAACCCTCGGCGTAAAGCGCGAAGATCTACTGCAAGATCTTTTGGACGGCAAAGCCAAGTATTCCAATATTTTCAATTATCCAACCCTCTCTTGGGCGGACATGGGCACGATCGGTTGGTTCGTGGACGGCGCTGCCATTATCAATCAAACCACTCTTGCAAAATGCTCGTATGGTCCCTACTCACGAGCGATGATTCGAATTTGCAAGGAAGAAAATTTCCACAAGAAACAGGGCTTCGAAATTATGGCGACTCTTGCTGCGGGAACTCCTGAGCAAAGGGCCATGGCTCAAGATGCAGTGAATCGCTGGTGGTGGCCGTCGCTGATGATGCTTGGTCCCAGCGACAAAGATTCCCCCAATACCGCAGAGCTAAGCTTGTGGGGAGTGAAGCGCAAATCCAACGACGAATTGCGCCAACGCTTTGTCGACATGACCGTGCCTCAAGCCCAAGCGATCGGCCTGACACTCCCGGATCCCGACCTCAAATTCAATGAGCAGACGGGGCATTGGGAACACGGCCCAATTAACTGGGATGAATTTTTCGCTGTCATTAAAGGCAATGGTCCCTGCAACCGCGAACGCTTAGGCGCTAAGCGCAAAGCTCATGAGCAAGGCGCGTGGGTGCGAGAGGCCGCTGCCGCATATGCCCGCAAACATTCAGAACCTTCAAAGGCTGCTGCCTGATTTTTTGTTGAATAGATATGTCACCAGAAAACAACACCAAAACCTCCACTGAATTTCCGCTCTGGGAAGTGTTTGTCCAGGAAGAACTGGGAGAACCACACATCCACGCCGGAAGTCTCCATGCACCTGATTCAAAATTGGCGCTTCTCAATGCTCGTGATGTGTATTCTCGACGCGGCGCCGTAAAGAGCATTTGGGTCGTCCCCTCGGAGACAATCACCGCGAGCTGCCCCGAAGATGTGTCGGCGTTCTTCGATCCGGCCAATGATAAGATCTTCCGTTATCCTCAATTTTATAAGAGCCCGAACGGCGTCAAAAATCTCTAAGCTGCCATGGACCAGAAAGTTCGCGACGCATTTTTCACGTTTCTACTTCGTCTGGGCGACGATCGCCTGGTGAGCGGCCACAGACTTTCAGAGTGGTGCGGTCACGCCCCTGCTTTGGAAGAGGACATCGCACTTGCCAACATGGGGCTCGACTCAATCGGCCAAGCCACCTCACTTCTGCGCTTAGCGGGTCAAATTGAAGGTAAAGGGCGTGACGAAGACGCGCTGGCCTACTTCCGCAATGAGCGCGAGTATCGCAACTGCTTGCTCGTAGAGTTGCCGCGCGGGGACTTCGGCTTTACCGTTCTGCGCCAGTTCTTCTTCGCCGCATATAGTCATTTCCTCTTTGAAGAGCTGCGCAAGAGCAGCAATCAAGATTTGGCCGGTATTAGCGAAAAGGGGAAAAAGGAATCGCTGTATCACGTTCGCCATTGCAGCGAGTGGGTAATTCGTCTCGGGGACGGCACCGCAGAAAGTCATGCCCGCGTTCAATCTTCGCTCAATGAAATGTGGCCTTACACCGCTGACCTATTTTATAGCGACGAAATCGAGAAGACACTCAGTGCCGCCGGGGTTATTCCAGCGCTCGATGGACTTCGCGCAAAGTGGGACGCCCTCATCAAAGAAACCCTCAGCACAGCCACACTGCAGATCCCTGACGCACCCGCGTTAGTGGCCGTCTCGGGGCGTATCGGCAGGCATACCGAATTCTTGGGGCACCTGCTGGCAGAAATGCAGAGTGTCGCGCGCGCCCATCCTAACGCTCGTTGGTAAAGCACATGAACATCACACGCGAGCAGATTCTTTCAGCTCTCGCGGGGGTTCGGGATCCCGAAGTTCCGGTATTGAGCGTGATAGACCTCGGAATCGTTCGCGAGGTGATTATCGACGGGGATTCAGTTGAGGTGAAAATTACCCCAACCTATTCAGGCTGCCCCGCGCTTCAAGTTATTGAAGACAACATTGTGCACACCCTTCGCGATAAAGGCTTTCCGAAGTCGCGCGTGACGACCGTCTATTCGCCGGCTTGGACAACGGATTGGATGAGCGAGGAGGCGAAGAATAAGCTTCGCGAGTACGGCATCGCGCCGCCCCAGGAAGCTGCGCCGCAAGATCTCGTCAGCATTCGCAAGCCCTCGAAACCCATCATTTGCCCATTTTGCCGCTCAACGCATACGACGATGCAAAGCGCGTTCGGCGCAACTTCCTGCAAAGCGCAATATTTCTGCGATGCGTGCCATCAACCCTTCGAGTATTTCAAGGCATTCTAAGCGTTCAGAAAACGCTGAACCTAGTTCTGTTCCTGCAGGAATGCGCGAAACACCGAGAAACGAGACGGCTCGCGTGAACGCTTAGGCTCGAGAAGCCATATTTTTCCGGTTAGAGCTACGCGGGAGCCGGGAATCGAAACTAGGGTGCGTTTCTTTAGGAGCGGTTCTGCCAAATCCCGTGGCACGACACCGATCCCCACTCCTTCTGAGATCAGATCCAAGACTGCCTGCGCCGAAGCCCCTAGTGCTCGGATATTTTTAGGGGGCGGGCTTTTACCAAAGTGGTGCTTGGCCCAGCGCGCGAAAAGCAAAGGGGTAGAGTAGTAGTCCACGAGCGGTAACGCTAAAAGCGCCTCAAGGGATGCCTGTCGCGGCATAAGAGAACGCTTGCAGAGTAGCAGCAGTTCTTGCTCCCAGAGCGGAGTTGCTTGGAGCTTCTTTAGCTTCTCCGGCGGAGCGAACGAAAGCGCCATATCAAGCTTTCCATCACTCAGAAGGTCTTCGAACTCACTTGGTGCGGCGTATACATACTTCACCTGCGCGTCCGGGCACGATGCCAAGAAGCGGCTCACCGCTTGAGTGAACTCACGGCGAAAAAACCCCAAAAATATCCCGATGCGAATGACACCGCTTACCTGCGCGCCCGACGCCGCAAACCCCTCCAGTAAAGATTCCAATTCCTGTTCATACGAGACATAGGCACCCAGGAGCTGCTCCCCGTTTTCGGTGAGCCGCAGCGCGCGCCCGCTGCGCTCAAACAGGGCCAGACCCATTTGAAGCTCCAGTGCGCCGAGGCTCTGACTAACTGCGGAGGGAGTTACCGCAAGGCTCTTGGCGGCAGCTGCAACGCTGCCGCGCCGGGCGACGCTGGCAAATACACGAACCTTATTGAGGTCAATTTGATTAAGTTCCACTAAACATTGTTTATAGTAAGTTTAATTTTACTTATCAATGTCGATACGCTTCAATACGATAGAATCTTTTCTGTGGAGAGCGTCGCCATGTCATTTAAATCTGAATTGCTGCAAGCCGTTTCTGATTGGCGTCTCTTGAAGCACCCCTTCTACCAAGCGTGGGAGCATGGTGAAGTTAGTCGTGAAACTCTCAAAACCTACGCTCGACAGTACTATCACCACGTCGAAGCATTTCCGCGCTACCTAAGCGCAACCCATTCTGGTTGCCAAGATGCAGCAGCTCGTCAGGAGCTTCTAAAGAACCTTATCGATGAAGAACTTGGCACGCAGAATCATCCTGAGCTGTGGATGCAATTTGCAGAAGGCCTTGGCAACGACCGTGCCGCAGTAAAAACCGAGAAGCTCCGTCCCGAGACTACTGACCTCATTGACACCTTCCTTGAGATTTCCTCCTCTTCGTATGCGGAAGGTCTATGCGCGTTGTTCATGTACGAGGAGCAGACTCCAGAGATTGCCACCACCAAGATGGATGGGCTGCGAAAACACTACGGGGTTTCAGATACAAAAACTCTGGGCTACTTTGACTTGCATGAGAGCATGGATATCGAACATTCTGCCGCCACGGGAGAACTCGTCGATCGCCTGCCCGCAAGCCAACACGCACAGGCCATACAGTCGACGCGTCGCGCTGCTCAAGCACTGTGGCGATTCCTTGATGGAATGCAGGAACTGAACACCTAAATATGCCGCGCCAGTTTGTAGTATTGGGGCTGGGGAGCAACCTCGGCGATAGACTTGAGCACCTTAGCAGGGCAGTTGCGGGCATGAGCCTGGCACGCACTGCGTTTCTAAGCGAAACGCGCTGCTCTGAAGTATTCGAATCCGAAGCCCTACTATTGCCTGACTCGCCAGCAGACTGGAACATTCCGTTCTACAATATCGCCATCGCGGGCTTCACTGTTTTATCTGCTCGCACGCTCCTCGAAAGAGTCAAAGCCCTCGAGCTCACGCTAGGCCGAGAAAAACGCGGACGCTGGGCGCCTCGTGAAATTGACATAGATATTTTAGTGTACGGCGATGCGCGCATTGATGACGAGGATCTTAAAATTCCGCATGCAGGCTTACTTGAGCGACCGTTCGCACTATGGCCCCTAGCCGCGCTCGCCCCACAGTATCGTTTGCAAACCGGCAAGGGCGAGTCGACGACGCCTCTCGACGCCTCCCGTCGCTGGGGTTTCGAACAGGCAAAAATTCCGTGCCGCACGTGGCGCGCTCCTGCTGCGGCGCAAAAGGAATTTCGCGCAAAGCTAAAGAACCCGGCAATTACTATTCAGCGCGGCCCCCTCTGTGAGACCGAGCTTGTTGGAATTATCAACGTTACTCCGGACTCGTTTTCAGACGGCGGCACCTGCCTTGAACCATCTGCAGCAGTCGAGCACGCCGCTCACCTGCACGCTGGCGGCGCTGGAATACTCGATATCGGCGCTGAGTCCACTCGCCCTCATGCCGGAGAACTTAGTGCCGCAGAGGAATGGCTGCGCCTAGAACCAGTCATTGCGGGAATCAAGAAACACTTTCAGCTAAACCCGCTGGCCCCCCTTTTGAGCATCGACACCCGCCACGCAGAAACTGCCCGAAAGGCGTTGAAGCTGGGAGCAGATTGGATAAATGACGTGAGCGGTTTCAGCGATCCGGACATGATTGCAGCTGTAGCAGAATCAAACTGCACTGTGGTTGCAATGCATAGCTTAAGCATCCCCCCTTCCAAAGAAAAAGTATTGAGCAACGATCGTAGCGCAGTCTCCCAAGTATACGAGTGGGCGCAATCTAAAATTCTTGCCTTGGAAAAGGCGGGCATCGCACGCGACCGTATCGTGATCGATCCGGGATTGGGATTCGGCAAAACACCGCAACAATCCCTCCTTCTCGCCTTTCATGCCGAGCAATTTCTTTCTTTGGGCGTACGGATTCTTATCGGTCATTCACGAAAATCGTTTCTAAGTCTTTTCACGCCTGCGGAAGCGGATAAACGCGATGGCGAAACAGCCATACTTTCTGCCCTTTTAGCCAGTAAGGGCATACAGTACCTGCGAGTTCACAACATTGAGCGAACTGCGGCCGCTCTCGCTTCCATCATGCCAATTATTCCCCGCACCGACTCTGCTTCGTAGGGAATGCCTCCTTGAGGCGACCCGGGAAAGCGGCAATTGATTTTCTTCCCGACATACACGACTCTTGAGCAGGGCTTAGAGCGTAAGTAAGGGATTCATGTTTCGCCGCATTTTACTAGCCGCACTTGTACTAATACCAATTTCGGTTTTTGCAGAGCCTTCGCAATTTCGCGGGCCGATTGAGCTCGGCAATCAATATCCTTTCGCCTTAATGCAGCCCTCGATGCGCCCGCGCCGTGCACAGATCGAGGAGAGCGGTCACAACTTATTTTCATTCACCAGCGCATGGAGCAACTCAGCCATCCGCAAAGATCACTACACCATCGATGACGAGACAGTTGTGATGGAGGCTGCGGCCCGTCATGGACTCAGCGAACAATGGGAGGTTGGCTTCTTGCTACCCTTCCGGACAGAAGGCGGCGGGGTCCTCGACCCCTTTATTAACGGCTGGCATCGCACCTTTGGCCTTCCGCGCGGCGACCGTCCGCATATGCCGGACGACAAACATAATGTGTCGGGAGAAGACAGCGACGGCGAGTTTGATTTTGGAAAGACTGGCTTTGGACTGGGCACACCGGAACTCTCTACTCGGTACTGCTTTAACCCCACACTTTGCAGCGGCCTAACCATTGGCTTACCCGCGCCATCGATTCAATACGGACAACAGGGCGTGGCTCTGGGAACTGATGTAGTGCAAAGCATAGATTTCACCGAATTCAGTTTTAGCTATGGCGGCGCGCTATGGTTTTACGGTGACACTTCTATCGATAATGTGGAGTATCGGCCGCTTGTTCCAAATGGATTTGCGGTTTTGGAGTATGCTTACGACAGTATTTGGAATTTCTACTGCGCGTTTTGGGGTGGCTTGCAGTCAACTGAAGACATCCAGGGTCATCCGGATAGCCAGTGGTACCTCGATGTCGGAGCAAGAATTCGTATCGCAAATGAGACTTCACTCGATATAATGCTGCGAGAAAACCCCTATCCAGGCTCAGGGACTACCGATGTGAGCATGGTACTGGGGCTGACCTACAGAAATTAATTCCGACTAAGAGACAGGCTTTATGAGCACCTCCCCCTCCCCAGCACTTCAAAGCACCTTAGCGCAAAGACGATCCCGGCTGGAGAAAGCATTAGCTCTCCGCACTGAAATTCTGCTCATTCCCTCGGGAATGGAAATCGGAGTTCCCGGAGGACTGGATGCAGTCTACCCCTTTGTCGAGCATCCTGATTTTCGCTGGCTTAGCGAACAGCGTGGCCCAGGTCATGTGTTGGCCTTTGACCCTGATGAGGGTTGGCAGGAATTTTTCCAACGCCCGAGCGTCAACGACACTATATGGACTGGCGCTCGTTGGGATGGTCGCGGACGCTCAGTGACCGAGTTAAAAGATTGGCTCGCCTCTAGGGTGAAGGCTGGCAAAAAATTGCTCGCGCTGGGTTCCAGCTCCGAGCACATTGAGGGATTTCCTGTAGAGCATCGCCCCGAGGTAGCGGCGCTAGCCTGGCACGCTCGCCGTTCGAAGGATGCCCATTCTATTTCTCTCATCGAAAAAGCGGTGGCGGCAACTGCAGCAGGGTTCAAAGCACTTCCCGCTTTTATCGCTCCCGGGCGAAGCGAGCGCGAAATTGCGGCGGAAATAGCGCATCGCTTTTTCTGTGCTGGCGCAGACGCACTGGCCTTCCCCACCATTGTCGGATGCGGCGACAATTCTGCCTGCCTGCATTTCACTCCGAGCGAGAGACAAGTAAAAGCTCAAGACTGGATTCTTGTTGACGCCGGCGCAAGCGTGGCAGGCTACGTCGCCGATGTAACCCGCATGTTCCCATCTCGAAGCGGAAGCTTCTCAGGTCTACAGAAGGAACTTTACGACTTGCTTCTAACCGCTCAACTTGCCGCCATCGATCGCTGCCGACCGGGAGTTGAATGGCATGAAGTGCACCGCGGCGTTGCGCTCGATATCGCCCGGGGACTCTGCCACTTCGGAATTATTAAGAGCTCTGCGGAAGCAGCCGTAGAAAGCGGTGCTATTGGCGTATTCCTGCCTCACGGTGTCGGACATATGTTCGGGCTCGGCATTCGAGATGCCAGTGGACATTCACCCGACAGAACTAGCCTTGAAACAGTCGGACTGGTTCGGTTGCGTTGCCATTTCAAATTAGAGCCCGGATACTCGATGACGGTTGAGCCCGGGTGCTATTTCATTCCTGCTTATCTTGATCAACAAGAGCAAGCCGGCCGCTTCAAAGATCAGATCGATTTCGATGTGGCCCGCGGCGAGTTCGCGCGCATCGGCGGCCTAAGAATTGAAGACGACATTATCGTCGGCGAGGCTGGCAAGCCCCCGAAAGTGCTTACCTCTGAAATTCCGAAGTAACCGTTTATTTGCCGAAGTGCACCTGCTTCATTTTCTGAACTGCGTTTCCGTATACGAGCTCAGCAGCGGCGTTTGCCGTAATTCCGAACAAGCGAATTCGATGGGGAGCGCTGCCTCCACAAGAGTCTAGAGACAGGTGCGCTTGATATCCAGAGTGAGTAAGGGAGGCCCCGGGAAAGAGTGCAGCAACATCGAAACGGGCCACGCGAGGAACCACCTGCCCCATATAAGCGCCGTCACAAAAAAGCACGACGCTTTCGACTGCCTTCTTCTTGACAGGATCGACCGCCCAACCCTCCAAAGCGACGGAAGACCCTGCGATCTTGACCACATCCAAATACCCCTGCACTGCACCCGCGACGAGAGGCAATGTAGAGGCTTCAGATACAACTAGCTGCTCCCTGCCGGGCTCAGCGCTGACCAACTCGACGGGGGCCCGAGCATCCAGCTTCACCTCAGCCACAGAGGCACCCGAGACTAGCGTTAGAAAAATCTCGTTGACGCCTTCTCGAAAGAAGCGCTCGTCGATCAGAAAGGTAAAACCGCCCACCCCTCTGCGGTCGAGGGTCACACTTTTACTTCCGACGTGATTATCATTAAAGCGAAGTTCAAGCTCAGCAGCAGAGCCTAGCTCCCCCTCGCAGCGCACTTCGCCCTGCAGGAGAGCCGGCAAAGATTTAGAGGCCAATTTTACCGACCGATATACCTCGGGAGCCTCGATCCATCCACTGCATCGAAGGGAATTCGGCTGGAGCGCGGTTCGTTCCTTAGACTGCTGCGGCGGATTCCAGGAACTTGCAATACGAGAGAAGTACGTCTGCATCAAATGCGCCTTATGCTGCAAGGCCTCGCCAAGGTCCAGCTGCAGCGCCTCGAGCTCAGTGAGAGTCTTATCCGCATTCAAATACCGTATTCGCTCGCGCTTAGTTTGAGGCGCGCGTATCAAGGACTCTCCATCAACTTCCCATGGTACAGCCACACCGAGCGACTCAGCCAGTGTGGGAACTATATCGACCGTCTGCGCTATCCGGTTATCAATGGCTCCTTGCGTCTGCCCAGCAACCTTGAAAAACAGCGGTACGTGCAATACATCCACGATGTTCGGGCCCGAAGGAGCACGGCGAAAGTGACCGGCGCGAAAGCTCGTTCCATGATCCGCCACCACAACGATCGTCGCTTGATCAAAAAGTCCGCGTTGCTTGAGTGTGGACATAAGTTGCCCCAACAACGCATCGGCGTACTGCACCTGCAGAAGATGGCGCAGATACGCTTCGGCAGCGGCCTGCTCGTCCTTCTCCCATTCATCATCCGTTGCCAATCCCGCGAAACGCACCATCCCGGCGGGACTGGTATAAGACTTACCACTGGGGAAGTAGTGCCACGGCGGGTGCGGAAGTAGCACGTGCATGTAGCCGAACCAATTCCCCGGCGTAGCATTTGCAGACGGAAGCGCTGTTAGAAAACTTTGAAAATATTCGACTGGCTCGCCTGGATCTACCACCACATCATCTTCATCATGCTCAATCGCGCCACGAGCTTCCAAGAAATTGCCCCAACTCAATCCGATCGGGGGAAGATGACTGGAAAAATGGCTTGGGACGACTCGATGTGCATATACGATCCCCACATCGAGCAGCAGGGAGGTAAGCCGCTCCCGCAGTGGCAAAGGAGTCGGTGGACAAATATCCTCGGGACAAAGCGTGGTTACGCTCTCACGCGCAAGGACCTTGTAATGTGGACCCAACAGGGTGAACAAATTGTGGGGCTGATCCTGTAATCGCGGAAGTTGACCGCGCTTGGGAAATTTCCCCGACAGTATGGCTGGAACAGCAGTCGTAGTATCCGAGCTTGCAGCCCAAGCATTGGGAAACCACGTAGAGGTATTCGCCAGTTCAGAAAAGTTCGGAAAATGCCGCGCATCGAGCTGGCCGGGAGACTCAAGCAAAGACAGAAGCGGCAACTCATCGAAGACAACGACAACCAGCGGGCCGCCCTGAGTTGGTGCAGCCGCTATCGGAGCTCCGAGAGTCGACTGAGGTACCAGAAAAGCTCGTATCTGCGCTTTACTAAGAAAATAGAGAGGAAACACCAGCGCCAGCAGAGAGAGCGCAGCCACATAACCGCGAAATGCAGCAGCCTTGAAATACGCATACGTTCCGACACCAGCACTGACCGAAGCCCCAAGCAGCAGGCGCTTCCAGCCCACGATTCCAACTCCCTTAAGCAATAGTATGCTGATAAGGAAAAGGAGGGTAAAAGCCAGAATCGAACTGATCCATTTTTCAATCCGAGGAACTCCTCGTCTCAGCAATGCCAGCCCGCCTCCCACACCAAGGGGCAAAGCGAACGAAAGAAGCAACACGAAAACGGACAACTCAAATGGGGAGACTCGCTTGACCGAGAGAAATTCAGGATATCTTGCGATCAAATCATAGATTGGCTGTGCCACCGCAAGGCCCCACAGTCCCAGGAACTGGAGCGGCAAACTGCGAGACAGGAAACCTTGCGTTCGATCATTCATCGACGCGTAGGCTATCAATTTTTACAGAAAATGCTAGGTGCGACCTCTTACGCGGGGCTACGCCGCGTTCCTGCGTCGCGCCGCTTCCTGAGCATCGCTATAGAGGTACACCTCGCCACGCGTATCCAGCGTGAACTTGCTTGGGTGCTGCAGAGGATCCTGGAACTTTAACTGCTCCAGCTCGATACCATGGATGCTGTTAATAAGTCCGCTATTCTCGCGTTTTAGCTCTTCGATGGCTCGTTTGAGCCGATCGTCAAAGTCTTCCTCTTCCCGCTTTCGAACTTCGATTTTCTCATCACGACGTCGGATCTCTTCAGCGACACCATGCAGAATCTCGGCTTCCCGCTCAAACTGGGAACGCTTAGACCCGTCCTCGATCTCAAGAAGGCCATCCGGATTTCGCCTTGATTCTTCTAACGTGCGGTAGCCGGTGTCCTGCCCCGTTCTCGATCGCGGGTCAAGTCCATCGCTCAGAGTATTATCCCGCCCCGGCACCCCATCAGAAAGAAGCAGATCCACCAAGGATTCGGTGAGAGCCTCTCTCATTTTTGCCATGGCTTCGTTGATGCGAGTGAAGGCACTTTGCAAGAGCGCGCGTTCGTCTTGGCTTAGCGAGCCTGAATTGAGTAAGAGATTGGCAATATCGGCAGCGATAAAAGGATCGCTCACCAACTTCGCCATCGCTTCACGCGTCGCGAGGGCTTTCTGAATCTCGTCTCGACTTTGGGGAATCTCGCTTTTTTCACCATATACTCGTGTATACAGATCTCTAAGGTCTTGGTCGGAGTAATTCCCCAAGAGCTTCTCAAATCGTTCGGGATTACTGGCTAACACACGTAGTGTGTTCTCACGCAGCTCATTCTGAGCGGCGAATACCTCTTCAAATGAGAGTTTTAACTCGCGCTCGAGCCGAGGGGAAAGTCGTCCGGACTCAAGAAGCTCGCGTGAAGCCTGAAGCACTTCAGCATCAGACATATTTCCCACATACGCTCGAACGTTCTGCTCTAATGCTTGACGAGCCTGGAAGTTAGTTTTGTCCCCACGCAAAGAATCCTCAATGGGATTTGCGGCAGTGGGGTCAACGGTTGGATTAGAGTTCTGTTCCGTACCGCGAGTATCTTGTGAGGGTCCTGGCATATGTAGCTTCCTATACTGCGGGGAAAATGCTCCCTTTAAGTTATGCGACTCAGGCCTACCGGGGTCACATAAGGCAAAGGCCCTATCTCTTTGATTTCGCTAGCTCTCCCTAAAAATTTACCAGCTCAGAGGACTTAGCGGAGGTTGCTAATTTCCAGTCCCTTCGATTGCAAACCCAGCCCTGATGTACTTGTTGACCTCAGAAGCTGCGTAAGGTTGCCGCCACGTAAACTTACTTTGCTGCGTACTGGCTACCATGAAGGCATCCGTATCATTCGCTCCGGTGAGCACCTCAGAATTATAGCGACCAATGGTTCGTGTCGGGTCAGGGAAGGAGGCCGTGCTTCCTCCATCTGTCCATCCACTACAAGAGCTTGAGCTTTCGATCGAACTGCAAACACTAACACTTTTACTGACAGCTGTACTTGCACCAACCACACCTCGCCCACGAATTGGTTGCACAAATATGTTTCCGACCGCCGAGATTGGACCAATCAGGTTGCTAGTTCCAATTAGGAGAATTACTCGATCATCAGATGCCCAAGTCGCCTGCTGCCAATTGTATCCGACATTCTGAGTAAAACTTACGCGCTTCAAACCCTCGAGCAGTTCAAATGCCCCTTGGTGATACCCACCGTCGGTTCCATTCGCGACCACATTGTTGTAGACGTTCGCAGCGTCGAGATATGACAACAGGATCCCCATTCCAAGTTTTTGTGGTGAGGTGCCCGTGTCATACCACCAGTGGTCACGCGATTCGAGGACAACGTTGTTCCGCGCAGTCCCGGGTGAGTACAGAACACCATTGCCGCAGTTGCCATCTGGATCGTTCCAGGCGTGCCCGCTCTCTGATGAACCGAACGAAAGGGCCATACCGTGGCGAACTATTAGATTGTCTTCAACCAATCCGCCAGTTCGCGAAGTAAGTCCGCTTCGGCCATTATACGCCACATTCCCTCGTATGGTTACCCGCCCCGAGCCATTGGATCCCGGCAAATAGAGGTTATGAGATAAATTGTTTTGGCCGCCTGTCAGGACATCGTTGCTCTTGGTGTTAATAAGGTAGTTGCCCTCAAACAGCAGATCATCGGTGAAGCTAATGTACGCGTTAGTATTGCCGCCACCGGCCTGATAGCGAGGGGCAATGATCAGCGGATTGAAGAGAACAGATCTGCGCACCGCTACATTGAGGCGTCGTGCGTTCACATCACCCGTAGCTGCTAGATCGGACGTTGCAATATTGTTCTGATACTTTGCTATGTAGCAATCTTCGATTAGCCAGTTGGCGCCCTTGCCATCAAGACTAAGTCCCACCGGCCCCCCGACGCCTCCCGTCCCCAGGTCAGCCTCAAAACGCAAACCAACAATCGCGATGTTGTTGACCGTCCCTGCATACGGCATCTGAAGACCGTTCTGAAGGCCTGACTTGATAAACGGCCGCTGGATTGGCGTGCCATAGCTTGAGACAAGAAGCGGCGCACTAGCGGAGAGTCCAGACTTGTTAAAATTGGAGAACTGCTCGTGCACCCAGGTATCCCCTCTCTTGAGCAGCAGCCAATCCGCATGCCCACTGCGAAGGGCAGAGTACCCTGCACTCAGTGTCTTCTTTGGACGACTGGCAGAAAGCCCGTCATTACCGTCATTCCCACTTGAGCTACTCACGTACACAATCTGCGTGTCGCCCGCTGTCGGGGCAAACAGAGTGAAACCACGATACACAAGACTTTCTTGTCCATTAGGGCCTTGGCAACCAAGCGCAGCACCGGCTCCCCCGGCATCGGCCATATCAATCAATCCGTCTCCATCATTGTCGATACCGTCACTGCATTCATTCGCCAGATCGGTAGACGGCAATGGCGTGGGGGTTGCTGTCGGAGTGAACGTCGGAGATGGCGTGCTCGTACGAGTTGGAGTCGCAGTGCGAGTCGGGGTCGCAGTCGCGGTGCGAGTCGGCGTAGCAGTCGCAGTTCTTGTCGGTGTGGGGGTACTCGATGCTGTGGGGATTGGGGTGCTCGTGACGGTACTCTGCACGGTCGCGGTGGCTGTAGGATACGGTGTCGCAGTGTAAGTAGCGACAGCAGTCGGAGTATAAGTTGCTTGCGCTGAGGGAGTTGGCGTGGGTGAATTCGTAGGCGTTGGAGTCGAAGTCGGGGCGCCCTCAAACGTGAGAAAGACTGCTGCGGTCCAGGACGAAACTCCCGACGCGTCAAATGCGCGAACCCGATACCTAAGCTTCCCAAGAGGGGGCGCATCCAAATAGGAGACCACATTTCGCGCAGTTTTGAAGATTATTGCTTTTTCATACTTACGCGTGCGCGGGTTATATCGGGCGCGCTCAAGATGGTAACCAGTTTCTTTGGCCACGTCCGCCCACGTTACAAGCACACGCTGCGAGCTCTCTACGGAAGCGCTCAAATTGCTAGGACGGCGAGGAGCAGCACTGGCGTGGTTAGAAAACATCAATGCCTGCACAAACACAAGGGCAGCTAGCAGCGAGTTCTTCAGATTGGACATATACGCTCCACAGAAAATGCGAAACTTTCGCACTCGGTGGATAACCAGGAATGCAAGCTGCGTTCCACCCGTGTCATGGCGATCAGCAAGCAATGCTACCGAACTGTCTCGCGGCAATTCTCATGGTGTTTCAATGTGTTAGATAGGGCAGTTCTCAGCAGGCCGAGGCTTGTCTCAGCGCAGCGGTTTTTCTTCACTGGTCAGGCTAAACGCACCCACCACCACCTTTCCACCGGCCTCAGCATTCTTTGCGGGATGTAAATCTTTATCGAAACGAGAGAGGTAGGTGCGGACTCGCCTATGAAAACGCGAACCTTCCAAAAGGAGCCATGCCTTAATCTCAGGAAGTTTATCAAGGTAAATATTGTCAAACTCAGTTCGCAAATGTAAATGCGGACTGGGACCCTGGATCGAAAGATTCTCTCGCGCAGCATCTAACAAATCGGCTGCATCATTTGATGCCAGACGAAATCCCGCTATAGGGTCCTTTTTCAACTCTTCATATTCATAGATCAGGCGGACCCCATGCGGCGTGCGTTCGATGGCCCCGCGATGCTCTAGATCAGAAAGCACGGAGGCCGGATTCATCTCACGCGAAACACATTGGACAAGCTCCCAGAACTGGCTGCCCTCCCCATCACAAGTAAGAACGCGGGTTCTTCGGCCCGCAGTTAGAAAGCGGGGATCCTGTTCCCATCTCGCCAATAGACGCTGCGCAAAGAGAGATTTGGCTTCCTTAGGTGCGCCTGTCTCACGGATCTGCTGCACGTCTTTGCGATGAACTCCGGTCAGAAGCGAGAGTCTACTGGTGTTAATGGGCTCGCCTTTCTGCTTCAGGGTGTCGGCTGCAAGCTCAACCAGCACTGCTTTGGCGCATCGCACAATCTCGGGCAGGGAAATGAAATTTTTCAGGCAGTATCGTAAGGCCGGCCTCAGTAAAAGCTTCAATGATTCCTGAGTCTGACTCTCGTTCACCATGGCTGCATCGGGTTAATCGACAAATCGAACGTTGCGAAGGTCTACGGTGAAAGAAACGCTGCCGCCATTGGTAGGCAAAGTGAATGAACTAAGAGCGCTACTTGAATTGCCAGCCGCCGGAAGGGGTTGGCCGTTGGACTTGGCGAATCGCACGGAGTAGCCGCAAATGTATACCAGCGAGTTCGTCGGCGCCCAGCTACCCCCAATCGGGTTACGAATCGCTACTCCGAAAAGAACCTCATAGTCGTCGTCGCCCTCAACCGCCTCGAGTGCAACGACCGCCACTTCGCTGGCACGGCCTAAAGAATCGATGGTGGGGATTTTGTGTACGATTGAGTAACTTTGCTGGAAAGTCCCCGCGTATATCTGATTCGCGAACTGATCATTATCCAAGGCATCGATAAAACCATCCTGCGCTTCCACTGCACCACGGACGTCACTTATGGCAATTACTGCTGGAAACGGGGACTGCGTAGGAATCGCCGTCGGGGTTGTCGTGGGAGTTACTGCTGGCCGCGCAGTCGGAGTCGATTGAGGGGTCGATGCGGCAGTGGCGGTGAGAGTCGGCGTCGGAGTGGCAGATTGCGGTCGAATCTCGATAGATACTTCCACCGTCTCCGAACTTACAACCTTAAAGTCTGCGCTGACGATATTCCCGGGAGTCGTCAGATCCGCAGCTAAAACAGCGACTACAGGTGCGGCTCCAGACACGCTGATATGGATCTGATACGTTTTTGTCGGATTTATAAGCGCATCAAAGCGCCCCTGTGCATTCGTTATGAATTGTTGGGGTAGAACGCCCTCGCTTTCCAAAACCACGCTAGCGCCGGGAATCGCGCTGCCATCCAAACTGGCCACTCGCCCTTCAAGAGGAACGCCACCGGTACCAGCCGTTCCTCCACCGCAGCCGGTGACACAGATAAAGCAAGCACCGAGAACGACGTATCGCAGCAAGGAGAAAATGTACCGCGTCATACTGTGGGCTCCAGTCTTTGCGAGGGTAGCTATGTCTGTATGTCAGTATAAATCATCGGATAGTGCAGGACAGCACTAAATGCGTATTTTTCGCATTCGATCTGTATTTGCTTTGTGACTACTCTTAAATTCCAAAGCATTCATTGCCACTTGATTAGCGAGTGTTTTTAACTACTTAGACAGAGACAGATCTTGCAGGCGGCTGCTCTGACTTGGCCAAAGCCAGCATAGCGGAAGTGAGTAGGACAATAGCTGCGCCGAGAATCTGCATCTCCCCCAGTTCTTGCCCCACAAAAATCCAAGCCAGCGGAGCGGCAAACACCGGCCCCACTGCGCGCAAGGCGGAGACCAACCAACCCTCAATATGCCGAAGCGCGGTGTACCACAGAGTCAGGGCAAACACGTTGAACAGCAACACTACCATCAGGAGATTGAACCAACCGAAGGTGAAAACGTTCCATGCTGCGAGAGGCGAAAAAGCCAGCGCAAACGGCAACAAGAACAGCCCCGAAACAAGAGCGGAAATTCCATTCACATGCACGGAGCCTAATTCTTTGGACAGCCTCGTCGCATGCAGATAGGAATAAGAGTTAAGCCCGACCGCGACAACAACCATCAGATCTCCCCATTGGCTGTGGCCAAGATCGAAGTGTCCCCCCGTGGAGAGCAGTATGGCACCCACAATATGAACGGCCAGTAGCGCTCCATGATAGCGGCTAACGGTCTGGCCGGTCAGAATCCAGGACCAGAATATAATGAAATAAGGCTCGAGTTTGGTGAAAAACATGGCCTTAATGCTGTCGGTAGTGACTAGCGCGTAACACAACAAAATGCTGGCGAGGAATCCGCGCAGAAAGGTGAACTCAAACATGTCGCGCGCATTACGCTTCAACTTCTCGAGTGGAAATGCCGTCCCCGTCCAGCGCAAGTGAACATAATAAATGAGCCCCGAGAGGATACCCTGCGCCGATGCGACGATGAGCGGTGTCAAAGCTGACACCGCCTCGCCTTGGAAGATCCAACCCAGACTGGAAAGGACTGAAGATAGGATAGCGAAGAAAATTGCGGTACGGCGGGTAATCATAAGAGCGTGCTAGGCGCCGTACCTCAGTGAGTTCGCCAAGTTTAATTCGAGTACTGAATCAGCGAGAAAGACGGAATGGGTGAAAGAACTTTCCGTCCCGGCAGGAAAAGCAACTCGACGACAAACGCGCATTCTAGAACCTCACCACCCAAACGCTGCACGAGTTCAACTGAGCCTTTGGCAGTTCCGCCCGTTGCCAATAAATCATCGACGACTACAACCCTCATTCCTTTTCGAATCGCATGACGGTGAATTTCAAGCGCCCCTTCGCCGTATTCCAATACGTACTTGATTTGCTCAACTTCCGGGGGCAACTTCCCTGCTTTGCGCACAGGAATAAATCCCAATCCCAGACTGTGCGCAACAGCCGCACCAAAAACGAAGCCACGCGCATCGATTCCCACTACCGCATCGATATTGCGACCAACATAGCGATCATGGAACGCCTGGGTAACCTGCCGGAACACTGCTCCATCGTTCATCACCGACGTGACATCATAAAAGTTGATGCCAGCCTTCGGGAAATTCGGAACTTCACGAATCACGGAACGTAAGGTGGTTTGCAGATTTGAAGTCACGTCCCCTAGCTCCACTCCTCAAGCGTCCTCACAAATGTTGACAGAAACGCATTCGCCTTAAAGCCATCAAGCACGCGGTGATCGAGGGTTAACGTTACATAGACCATCGGCTTAACTTGAATCTCATCACTGCCGGCGCTGTCATCTACGATCGCTCGCTTTTCAAGCTTGCCGATTCCCAGAATGGCAGACTGAGGTTGG
>JAFLCA010000058.1 GCA_017302875.1 Deltaproteobacteria bacterium | reverse complement strand
GGGTTATACTATCTGATAGGGATCTGTGCGCACCAGCTAAAATCTTAATTTCTGCCTCGGAGAGTTTGCCACCAGACTGCCGAATTCGAAATCCTGGATCGTTAAAAACTCGATTAAAAGTTATCAACGTATCAGCCAGAGCTTCCATAAATACCTGGACCTCACCCTGCAAAGCGGCTCGCAAATAAAAGGCACGTAGATACGCTGCGCGAAGTCCCAGTCGGCGCATAAGGGGGCTGAGTTCTGCGGGACTACCCGATTCGCAACCCCTATCCGAAGGCCTCTGCACAAGCCTTGCGGCTCGTTCACAGGTGGACTCCCAAAACCAGGCAATATTCGAGCGCTCAGCTATGCGCGGGATGGAAAAGTCGATATCCATAGCCGCTGTCTGACCTGCGAGATACCAAAGTAAGGCGAGAAGTCGATCGTCGGGCCAGTCAGCGAACTCTGGCAGGGTTTCTGTATGGAACCGGAAATCGAGCCAGGGTGCTGACGGGCCTTGCACCCAGAGCTGCTGCCCACGCTGCTCAACAGATTTACAAAACTCGACAAAGGTATCTCGGGTTAGCGCATTCGGTGCTATCCAAAGACAAACTCCCGTACTACTCCGACAAGCTTCTAGCACCGCGGCACTGGAGAAGTCATCCGCTTGAGATCCCCCGGACCTGAGCGCCAATGAGTCAATAGTACCCCGATATAAGGCAAGAGCGCCGCCCTGAAGCGTCAACGTTTTTCCGCCCAGCAACAGTTTAGCAGGAATTCCGAGCTGCTCCGCGATAAGGAGCTGGCATAGCACAGAGCTGCAAATTCTTAGCTCAGCCAGACGAGACGGCGTCTTGGAAAACGGAGCCGCTACTATCGTCAGTTCGCTCGGAGGTATCACCAGCGGGTCTTCGTCAAAGGTTTCAAGACCTGCCCCCTCGAAGCGGACATTTATATAGCCATTCAGAACGCTACAGTTCACATGCGCGGGAAGAGTCCAAGCAGCACAAATGCGCGCGGCAATTTCATCGGGCTTTATACGTAAACTTTCGGCAAGGCGAATTGCGATATCCGAGCCGACGTCGCCCAAATCCAGATCCAGCAATGGAGCAAAGCGCGCGGCAAGCTTGAGCTCCGGCCAAATTTTTTCGACGACCTGACCCAAATCTGAGTCAAGCTGCGAGAGTAACACTTTGGTCATACGCTATTCCTTACACCGCGCTCCAAAAGCGCTTCAGTCCACCCCGGCTGATCAGAGACTAGGCTGCACGCAACAAGCACTGCATCGGAAACCGTATTCAGCTCGGCGGCGGCTATTCCGGTTGAAATCCATTTCCTGGCTCGCGAGAACTCCTCAATACGCTTCTTTGAAATACCGATCTTCGAGAAGGCCTCCAATGAGTCTTGCGAGGTCAGCAGTGCAGCCAGCGCAAGAAATACCGCCTGGCGATTAATCTTTTCAGCTCGGTAGCTCGAGTTCGTGAGCGCAGAAAGACTCTTTAGTAATTTCTGCAGCGGCACATGCGCCAGCACCGCAATGCGCGACAGGATATCCCAGCGCTGCAATAACTCAAGCACCGCGCATACCTGCTCCTCTGCCAGAACTTTGTTAATTTCATTTATTTTGCGGTGCTCGGAGATGCTGGCTAGAGCACCAGCGCTGACAGCGCTCCTCAGACAGGATTCGGTATCCCGGTCGAGCACGCCATCGAGCCGAGCCGCATAACGGGCGGCGCGAAATATGCGCGTGGGATCATCAAGAAAACTTTTAGGATGAAGAATCTTAATGCGTCGCGTTTCTAAGTCTTTAAGACCACCGAAGCAGTCAATAAGATCTGCCTGCAACGCTCCTACAACGTCCGATTCTGGCAATTCTGCGATCCTCAGCAAGGCAGCGACAGGCACAGCCATAGCATTAATCGTAAAATCGCGTCGCTTCAAATCTGATTCGATACTCGTCAGCGCCACCTGCGGCAGCGCGCCGGGGATCGCATAGGTTTCACTCCTCGCAGAAGCAAAATCAAGTTCTGCGATGGAGCTACCAGCCTGCGGTGAGAGAATCTTCGCAGTGACGAAATCAGGGAACTTCTTCACCACTCCACCAAGCTGTCGCGCGAGCAGCTCAGCAAATGCTATGGCATCCCCCTCGACGAGGAAATCTATATCCTTATCAGTCGCGGCATGAAGCAAACAGATATCGCGAACAACTCCCCCCACCACGCAAACTCTCATGTCCGCCGAGCGAGCCGTCGACTCGATTGCACGGAAAACACTGAGCTGCTCGGGGGTGAAGAGCGCCACGTTAGCTCCCCTTCACGTTCAAATACTTCAAAATCCCCTCAAACATGCCGGCCGCAACAGCGCGACGGAAGTCTCTATCCGATAACTTCTTGCCATCCTCGGGGTGATCGATGAAGAGCACCTCTACCAATACGCAGGGCATATGCGCCCCCACCAACACATAGAAGGGAGCCTTACGTGTCCCCAAGTCCTTAACGTCTTTCCAGCGCCCGCGAGTCGCCGTGAGTATAGATTTCTGCAAGGTGGCGCCCAATCGAATCGAATCGTCGAGCTTGGCGGTCTGTACAAGATCGCTCAACATGAACTGCAGATCTCCCTGCGCTCCCTGCCCGCCTTCAGTGCCGTTTTCGCGCTCGGCTAGCAACCGACTCGACTCATCTCCGTCAGTATCCAAATAAAAAGTTTGGATTCCCGAGAGCTTGCTTTTGGGACTGGCATTGCTGTGAATGCTGATGAAAAGTGCGGCCTCCGCCTCATTGGCTTTCGCCGTGCGCTCTGCCAGCGGGACGAACTCGTCTCCTTTGCGGGTCAAACGGGCTCGTGCCACTCCGCTTGCTTTGATCAGCGCAGCCAACTCGCGCGAGATGTCGAGTGCGACATCTTTCTCCAACAAGCCGCTGGCGCCTTCAGCCCCAAGATCCTCACCGCCATGACCGGGATCTATCATAATGAGCGGTTTGCTTGAGTCATTTTCATTGTACGGTTCGTACACATCACGGCTAGCACGAGTGCTTACGCCCCCTATGCGCGCACGCGCGATCTCGACAGCATCACCTTTGGGATAGAGACGAATGACTCGTTGATATATTGCTTGGGCCTTCTCGCTGTCGGAAAAACGCTGGGCATAGAGGTCGCCTTCACGTAGCAAGGCATCGTCGGCGAGAGAATTAGCAGGATAACGCTTGAGCAAAGATTCGAGCACCGCCACACTGCGGTTCAGCTTCTGCGTATCGCCGTTTACCTCGAATATTTTCTCATATGCAATTGACGCGTCGAGCAGGGCTGTGGGCGCGTGTTTAGAGGTGCTGTGTTCTTCAGCAAAATGCTCGAAGTCCGTGGCAACGGCGCTCCATTCTGAAACTTTAGCAACCTCCGTGTCGGTGTTACGCAGCTTCAAGTAACGAGCTTTAATATTCTCGAACTCTTGAGCACCGGAATCGGCGCCACAACGCTGCGGCACCACAGCGGGTAGCAGAAACAAAAAAAACATGCAGAGGAAAAGTCTAGCAAGCCGCACTACGAGCCGTTTCCCTTTCGAAGCGAAGTTTGAATCTCATTTAAATTAAGCAAGGCTTCCAGCGGTGACAAATCATTAATCGATATACGCTCGATACGCTGCCGCAGACTCTTTAAGGCGGCATAATCTTCAGGCTCTTTCGGAGCTTCCGCGGTCGGACGCTCGAACAAGGCTAACTGCGAGCTGCGCGAGCGACGCACGGACTGCTCAGATTCGATTCCTGTAAGAAGTTCTCGCGAGCGTGAGATTAGATTTTCAGGCAGTCCGGCCAATTTGGCAACTTCAACCCCATAGGAGCGATTCGCCGGACCGCGACAAATGACATGAGTAAAAACGACGTCGCCCTCACGATCCGTTGAGCCGACCGACACATTCTCCACTTCTGGGAAGGCCCCTTCTAAACCCGTCAATTCGTGGAAATGGGTTGCAAAGAGAGTTCGACATTTTAATTTCAACACTATCCATTCAAGGATCGCTTGCGCTATCGCCAAGCCGTCACTGGTCGCCGTACCGCGTCCGATCTCATCGATAAGCAGCAGCGACCGCGAAGTGGCAGTCGACAGAATGAAGGACGCTTCACGCATTTCGACCATGAAGGTGGACTCACCCTCGGCGATATTATCCGAAGCCCCAATACGCGCAAAAACCCTATCAACCACCCCGAGACGCGCAGCCTTGGCCGGAACGAAGCAGCCCATTTGGGCCAGAATCACTATCAGAGCCGTTTGGCGGATATAGGTTGATTTACCGCCCATGTTGGGGCCGGTGATGAGGAGACAGCGCGATTTGTTCGCGTGCATCTCCAGAGAATTTGGCACATAGGCTCCCGAAAGGCGCTTCGCTAACATCGGGTGCCGCCCTTCCGTGATCAGCAACTCTTCTGAGTGATCGACCACCGGAGCAACAAAATCTTCGCGCGCCGACACCTCAGCCAAAGCAAGCAGCACGTCGAGCTGCGCATACTCATACGCGATGCGCCGCAGCTCTGCCGTATAAGCCTGCAACTCGGACTTGAATTTCTCGAACAGAGCGCGTTCACGCAGCACCAGCTTCGAATCAGCTCCCAGCACTTGCTGTTCCCGCTCTTTCAGCTCGGGTGTGGTGAAGCGCTCGGCATTTACCGTGGACTGACGGCGCAGGTAATTCTCAGGCACCTTTGCCACGTTGGCTCGGGTAATTTCTATAAAATACCCAAGCACATTGTTGAACTTTATCTTGAGTGAAGAGATTCCAGAACGCGCCTTCTCTGCAGCTTCTAATTCCAGAATCCACGAGGTACCCGAACGTTTAAGTTCCCGCAGGGAATCCACTTCAGCATCGAAGCCATCGCGAACGACGCCGCCCTCCTGCACGGAATTCGGCGGTGTATCCACCAAAAAGTCCGCCAGCAATTTCGGCAGCTGCGGTGACACGGCTAGACCAGCCTCAAGCTTTTGCAGCAAGCCATCCTTGGCTCCCGTGGTTGCCAGCGCTCGCAATGTTTCAAGCAACTGCGGAAGTCTTTGTAATGAATCTCGCACGGCGCCCAGTTCACGGGGGGAAACAATATTCAACTCCAATCGTGCGGCGACCCGCTCACAATCGGTTATGCGCGACAGCGCATGACGCAGTAATTCTCGTGAACCCGCCGCACGCATTAGGATTCCCACGGCGTCCTGGCGCTCTTGTATCAGTCCAACATCACAGAGCGGACTCAATATCCACTGCCGTAGTAATTTTGCGCCGCCTGCTGACTGAGTACAGTCCAGATGTTCGAACAACGTGCCTTCAGTCCCTGCGTCGCGCGCGTTGCGCACAAGCTCGAGATTAACGCGCGTACTCGCATCTATCATGAGTGCGCGTTCGTAAGATTTTACGCTCACTTCGGTCAGCTGAACCTGCGAGGTCAGAGTTGTTTCATCAACATAATTTACCAGCAACCGCACGGCCTTTTTGGCGCTGCCACTGAGCGACGAGTAGCCTTTGATCGCCGCGAAATTTCTGGTGGCAACATTGCCGCCATCCAAGTAAGTCTCCGGACGGAACTTCAATCCGCGCACCTTAAGGATGCGATCGCATTCACGCACCCAACTCAAACGCCGATCGACCGGCTTCCCTTCGATGGTTTTGGGAAGAATCAGTTCAGAGGCTCCTACCTTCTGCAGCTCTGCCCCGAATGCCGCAAGCTGCAAGCCTTCGCGAACATACACCTTGCCGGTCTGCACGTCAGAAAATGCCAAAGAAACATCCTGCTCAGATTGCACGATGGCAGTTGCCACAATCGCGTCCGCGGCCTGGTCGGGAGAATTGGAAAAAATGCGAATGCCGGGTGTAATCACCCGCTCGAGCTGCCGCGACACCATCCCCTTGCCCGGCTGCGCTGCGGAGGTTTGACTTACGATTGCAACCGAACGGCCGCGCGAAACGAGACGCTCGATATAGTTCTCAATAACTGAGATAGGAACACCGCACATCGGAATCGGATCGGGATCATTCTTATCGCGGCTCGTTAGTGTCAGGTTAAGCGCCTTGGAAACCTCCACCGCATCTTCGAAAAATAGCTCGTAGAAATCACCAACCTGGAAGAAAAGGTGACAATCGGAGTATTGCCTTTTATACTCTAGATACTGAGTTAACATCGGTGGGAGCTTCTGAGGATTCTCGCCGGCCCTCTCGCTTGTGAGGAGGGTTTGCTGCGCAGCTGCGGGGGATGAGTCGGGATTTTGTGCCTGAGTATTCATCTGCAACGTTCGGTAAAACAGAGTCTTTCGGTATACCCAGTCTGCGCGGGAAAGTCATTATTCATATAGGTTTTCATGCCCACGAGTCCCCAGCCGCCCAGCACCATACAGGAAATCGTTTTAGTGGACGACGAGCCTTCGGTGCTTTTTGCCCTTAAGCTGCTCCTCCAAGCACTCGGTTTTTCAGTGCAGGATTTTAATGGGCCGCTGGAAGCAATCCAATACTTCGCGAGCTCCAGCCGTATCGATTTATGTTTATGCGATCTCAAAATGCCAAAAATGAACGGACTCGGCGTTCTAGAAGAAGTCCGTAAACACCGCCCTTCACTGCCTTTCGTGCTTATGTCGGCGCATGCTTCGACTGAAGAAATCGACCGTGCTCAAGAATTGGGCGCCACGGGGTTTTTATCTAAACCCTTTACGCCAGAGGACCTAAAGCAATTAGTCGAAAAGGTCGCCGCTGGGCAACGCGTGTAGCGCGCCCCGATTCCAGCCCGTACACGGGCCTGCTTCATCTCTGCACCTCTGAGTCGTACCGTATGCGACCACAGGCCAATAAAAAGCCCCCTGCAAGACTGACGTCCTACAGGGGGCCTTCTCGTATTCCTTGCGGACTACTTGTCGCTTGAATCCATCTTCTGACGGAGCAAGTCACCGAAGGTAACAGCCGTGCTGTTGTCTTCCATGAATTCCGCCATTTGATCCTTCTCGCTGCGACGCTTGATAGCCTTGATGCTCAAGCTAATGCGGCGCTCTTCACGGTCGATGTTCGTGACTTCGCTTTCGATACGCGAGCCAACCTTGAACATCTCCTGAATGTTTTCGCTCTTATCAACGCCGAGCTGCGAGTTATGGATAAGCCCCTCAACTCCTTCTTCGATCTCAACGAAGAGACCGAAATCAGTAATGGAGCTGATAGTGCCTTCGACCTTCGTTCCAACCGGATAACGTTGCGAGATCGTCTCCCACGGATCCGTTTGCAAGTGCTTGATACCGAGGCTCAAGCGCTCATTTGGAACGTCGATGTCGAGAACCACTGCCTCAACATCATCACCCTTCTTGTAGATATCGTGAATTTCCTTGGGGTCGCGAATACGCTTGGTCCAAGAGAAATCCGATACGTGCACCAATCCGTCGATACCGTCTTCGACTCCAACGAAGATACCGAATTCGGTAATCGAGCGAACCTTTCCTTGAACACGAGAACCGATCGGATGACGGGCGCGCAGCTCGTCCCAAGGATTCGGCATCAACTGCTTCAAGCCGAGGCTGATACGCTGTTGTTCTTGGTCGATACCAAGAATAACCGCTTCCACCATGTCGCCGACGTTGAGGACCTTGGATGGATTGCGAACTTTCTTCGTCCAGCTCATTTCTGAAACATGGATGAGACCTTCGATTCCCTCTTCAAGCTCAACGAATGCGCCGTAGTCAGTAAGGCTCATGACCTTACCCTTGATACGTCCACCAACCGGGAAGCGCTCATGCACCGATACCCATGGATCGGCCTTAAGCTGCTTCATGCCGAGGCTGACACGCTCTTTCTCAGCATCATACTTGAGAACCACCACCGGCACGGTTTGTCCGATCGAAAGCTTCTCGGAAGGATGATTGATGCGTCCCCACGAAATGTCCGTGATATGCAACAATCCGTCGATACCGCCGAGGTCGATGAAGGCGCCGTAGTCGGTGACGTTCTTAACGACACCTTCCATGACCACGCCTTCTGCCAAGACCTTGAGGGTTTCAGCACGCAGACTATCGCGCTCTGACATGAGAACCGCGCGACGAGATAGGACGATATTGCCCTTGTCGCGGGTAATCTTGAGAACCTTGAAGTCAAAGGTCTGATCGATGAATTTATCGAGATTACGATGCGGGCGGATATCAATCTGCGAACCGGGCAAGAATGCCGGGATGCCGATATCAACTTGCAAACCACCCTTGACCTTCTGGACAACACGTCCGGAGATCATCGCGTTCTTCTTGAACACGTCTTCGACGTGATTCCAAATCTTCTGCTGATCTGCGCGCTCTTTCGAGAGCAAGACCTGGCCGGATTCGTTCTCAAGCGAAATGATGTAAACGTCAACCTTATCTCCAGGCTTTGCGGTGATCGCGCCTTGAGGATTTTGGAATTGCGTTGAAGGAACAACACCATCGGACTTGAAGCCGATATCTACGGTGACCATTTCCTTGTTAACGCCGACAACCGTGCCCGCTACAATCTTGCCGGGACGGAGCTTGTCGAACTTTTCACTGAGGAGCCGCTCGAATTCGGAAGCGAATGAGCCCGCGGCTGAGGAACTTTCTGAATAACTACCTGCTGAACTTGTCATGTGTACCTTTTTCTTTTACGACCTTGGCCCGCTTTGGCAGAGTCCAAAGAAGGTTATCGAGTTTGTTAAGACAGCTACGCGAGTCGATAACAGGTCCGACGCAGCCGCTTTTGCAGAAATTGCAAGCGCTTAGGTTTATCAGGATTGGGCTATAATGTCCATGACGGGCGCCCCGGACTATACCGAGCGGGCTTTTGCAAACGAGACCATGTGCTCCACCACTTTCTCTAGTGGTTCCGATGAATTATCGATATGAACAGCATCCTTGGCTGCATAGGTGGGGGCTACTGCCCGCTCCATGTCTCGCTTATCGCGCTCCGCGATTTCTATGCGAATCTTCTTAGCGAGCTCCTCGCGGCGCGCGTCAGACTTGTCGGACGAGGCTTCCATGAGCTGGGCAAGACGTCGCGCCACCCTGACAGACTCGTCAGCGGTCACAAAGAATTTCAGCGGAGCCTTCGGAAAGACGACCGTGCCCATATCACGCCCCTCGACCACCATCGAACGCGTCGGGAAAGCCTCGCGCTGAAGCTCCAATAATTTTTTTCGCACACAAGGGTATTGGGAGGCCATGGACGTTGCCTCAGAGACTTCCGGTGATTGAATCAGGTCGCTGATATTTCTACCGTCCAGAGTGACCACGCCCTTGCCTTCGAGATCCAAATCAAGCGCGACTCGATGCAGCGGAAGAATACTCTTCAGCTGCTCCTCGTTTTGCAAATTAAGGTGCTCCTGCAACGCGAGATAACCGATTGCCCGATACAGCAGCCCGGAATTGAGGTGCACAAAGTCGAGCTTTTCGGCAAGCAAGCGTGCCAGAGTGCTCTTCCCCGATCCAGCAAGTCCGTCAACCGTTATGATTCTACGTAATGGCATGCGCTCAGGTTAGACCAAAGCGTGGTAAGAAAAAAGCGGCCTCACGACGGGCAGCAGGATTAGCGCGGAACGATCTTGTAAATTTTGCCGTCGCCGTAGGAAACCACGTATATCTCACCGTCTTCGTCACGGCCAAAGGAGGCTATGGAAAGCCCCGATTGAAGCAAGGTCTTGCGAGTGGCCGTAGCGCCATCGTAGAGCAACGAAAAAATAATCCCCGTTACGAAGTCGCCAAAAATATAGTGGCCTCGCAGGTTCGGAATAGAACGGCCAGAGAATACATATCCCCCGATAATAGAACGCCCCACGTCGTGCCCATACTCAGTGATCGGCAGAACAAGCCCAGCCGTGTTGCAGCTCTCTCCGGGCGGATAACATTGACTACCCTCCATCGTATTCCATCCATAGTTGCCCCCCGAAAGCACGAGGTCGATCTCCTCGCGCGCTCCCTGCCCCACGTCACCAGCCCACAATCTCCCGGTTTCCTGATCGAAGCTGATTCGGAATGGGTTACGAAATCCGTACGCAAAGATCTCCTCGCGAAAACCCGAGGAATTCCCCTTGTAGGGATTGTCATGAGGAATCGCGTACGCCAGGGCTCCCTCTTGCGCATCAACATCGATGCGCAAAATTTTTCCGAGCAACACGCTGCGGTCCTGTCCGTTGCCTTGCGGATCTCCGCCCGAGCCGCCGTCTCCAAATCCAATGTATAAAAATCCGTCAGGACCAAAGGCCAGATCTCCACCGTTATGGTTACTAAAGGGCTGGTCGAGCTCCATGAGCCGCCGTTCACTCGAAAGATCCGTACTCGAAGCGCTCGAACGAGTGAACTCAGAAATCACCGAGCGGCTCTGCGCGCTACCGGGCGATCGAGGCTCGGTATAGTTCACATAAAATTTTCCGTTCTCAGCGAAGCTGGGATGAAAAGCCAATCCAAGTAATCCCAGTTCTCCTCCGCGAGAAATTCGACTGCTCAAATCGAGAAACAGCGCCTTGCTTTTGGCCGCGGGGTTATTCTTGATAACAAAGATCTTTCCGCCCTGCTCGACCACGAAGAGGCGCTTCGTTCCATCTGCGGGGCTCACAAGCGCCAAGGGACTTGAGAAGGTCAGCTTTGGAAAGGCATTGCTCAGCATAATCCGGGTCGCTCGCAAGGACGTGGAGACTTCTCGCAACCACGCGCCGGCACCACCAACTCCCGGTGCGGACGTTCTGAGTATCACGGTCACAACGGGCGAAAGACTTTGCTCCCCCGCGCACTGAAGCTGGGCACGAAGATATGCCTTGGGCCTCCCCTGAAATGCACGTCTGACCAGGCTCAGATCTCTTGCCCGGCGCTTTGTAATTTCAGGAGCAGCAGGAAAAAGCGAAAGCAACCTTCCTCCGGATCCCCCTGACGCAAAAACATTCTTGTCGGCACTCCCATAGAGAGAATACGTGCATCCGGCTGTGGAGGCGCTCGGCGTGAGACTCACCGTCAGTATGGTTCCGGATGTAGTTAGCCGCGCGGCAAGCGAGACTTCCGGAGCCTGAGCGAAGCTCGTAGCGCACGCAAGCAGCATAGTAAGCAATGCGGAAAGGATTCGTGTCATGCCAGCCTCTGCAATGTGAGCAGCAAGTCTAGCAAGCAGCCCTCCAAAGGCAAAATGTCGGACATCAGGTCACGCGCGCGGACTCTGCGCTTAGCGCTCGAAATCGCGAACGAACAACTCTTGGCGCAGATACACGAAGCGCGGTGTAATCGGAGGTAAGTTCGCCGCATTATTAAAGGCGGTCTCGTAGCTCCAAATACGATTCGGCGCTGTGTACTGCATTCCGCCGTATACCCACGGACCATTCTGGTGACGAGGCCGATTAAGGCTCACGAAAGATCCGCGATAAGTAAGATCTCTCCCAGTCCAGTCCTCATGGAGACGGGGATAGTTCTCCAGTCCACCGTTATACGCACCATTTTGGCCACCGGCTCCCTCAATACCGCCCGTCGTGTCAGTACCTGACAGAAAGGCTGTATTGTAGGTCGTGTTGCTCGCGATGCGATAGCTAAGTGCGCGCGGCGAGCCGCCCGCATAGCTATTGGCGTCCGAGAATGCATTCGACAACAGATTGACCGCGTCGCTCAGGAAGGCGGCGGGCTTCTTGTTTACAGAATTATAGTTGCCCTGTACGTACACCGCTTGATCCGAAACGATCGTTAACCCCTTGATAGTCGGAGCACCAGAAACGTTTGATCTAAGTTCCCCACCGTTCCTTACTCGCACGCCGTAGTTATTCGCGGCACTGGCAGAGTTCGGCCCTTTCACGGTGAGGTGAAAAACTAACCCACCGTCAGTAGAATCGTCGAGCAACTTACCCGTCGAAAACCAATTTGTACGCTTCAAGCAGTTGAATAGCGCAGAGAGATCGACATCCAACATGCGGATGAGCTTCCCCTCTCTGTTATTATAAAATGTATTGGTGTTGGCGACTGCGCGATTATTAAACGGCGATCCGGCAGTTCCCGAACAATTGGTTGTATCATCATCAAGACTATTGGTGGCAGCCACATTCACACTGTCATCCGCATTGCGGACCTCAACCGCCGTCGACGAGTTCGTGGTGTCCGGATTTCCTGAGCTGTTCAAACGCAGAACCAAGCGCAAGTCTGCGTGCGACCAATATACTTGCCCAGGCGTAGGATCCAAGACTTCGGGGGCCGGGACTTCCACCTGTGCCACCTTAGTCTGAATCATACCGTTATACGGTGTGATTTGAGCGGCGGTAGGTTTTACGCGAGTCGAACAACTCGGGATCAAGGCAACGGCATTCGTCGGATCGTAAATCTTAACGGGATTACTATTACAAAGGTTCTGATTTTTACGGCCACGGTATAAATCGCCAGCGGTCGAAACTTGTCCTTGAATCGTCAACCCCGGACTGCCGTTGTCAGTGTTCAGATAAAGGTCGCCGTTCGTGTGAACTGGCCCATTCAAAGTCATCGTAGGTCCCGGGAGAATTTCCAGATCCTTATTGTAGAAAGCTGCGAATTGGAACAACGGGACCAGTCGGCTTTTAAAGCGCAGCTCAAGCTGGGCGGTCGTGCGGTTGACCATGTTCTCAGCTTTCGAATATGCCGTGTAGCGATACTCCTGAGCATTCAAGTATTGATAGCGCTCACCGGCCGGGATGGTAATAATCTTGGGATTGGCAGGCTCCTCTTCGATGTACGTTTTCGCAGTTTGCTTACCCAGAGTGTAATTTCGACAAACATAATCTCCGGATCCTTGATTGCCGCCAACACAGGGATTGGTCGCATTCGGAGTCGTGCCGGTTGGTCGGTTATAGCCGACGAACGTTTGACGAATCCCTTCCGCTCGCATATTAAGTCCGGCCTCGGAGGCATAGAATCCATTGACCGAGTCTTTCGACATACGACTCGTGCCAATCTCAATATTGGTAGTAAAGAAATAAGCGCTGAACAGAGATAACAGTACTGCCATCATTAGCATGGTGGTTATCAGCACGAATCCTTGATTCTCTCCGAACTTTTTCTTGGCCATAACAACAACCTCTAATTGGAAAGAATATTACGCGGGAAAAAATCTGCCGATAAGGTGCGCGTCAGCGCTTCGCCCTGCACGGTCTCCGTGCCGGTTACACTGATTCTGAGCGCCTTTAACTTTGACCAATCATCACCCGGAATGTACGTAGTTTTAGTACTGCCGTCCTGCATCAAAGCAGTCACTTGAAAATCCTGAACTCCATCCACTACATTCAATGGATTCGCGGTGTCTTGATCGGTCACAATCTGCAAGACGTTATCACGCACTCGATAGCGCCACTCTTCGAGTACGTAGAGAGAAGAAGATCCGACAGGATACGCATTGGCCCACGTGCCAGCTCCACGCGTTAGTTTGTATTGAGTTGAAGTAGAAGATTCTCCCGTGTAATTGAAAAATTCACCGAGCTTCGTCGAGCGATTATACATGTAGGCTTTGATGACATGCGTGGCTCCGCCATCAGCTAATCGCTTCGCACTCCACGAACTATAACTGGTGAGGTTTGAAGTCTTGTCACAACCCGCCTGCGCAGAGCCGTTGTCGGCAACGATAATCTTGGCATTCCCACTGCCTGCCGCAATCGCTCCGCAGACATTGAAGACTTCATCCAAGAGATTCCGACGAACAACCAGTTCATCCGGTACACCGGCGGCACCGTTTACAATCTCGATCGCCGGAAAGGTGGGGAAAAGATTCTCTCCGGCCTGACGCACGTCCATGCCCATGATGTCGAGCGCGCTACGCATGTTCTGGTTAATCTTCGTGCGAGTAAGATCGTATTTGAAAAGTCGGCGATTGGAAGTCGTTGCGCTGAGCGTAAGCGCAAGCATCAGCAACCCCAAGAACGAGGTGACCATCAGCTCTACGAGCGTGAAACCGCTATCTGAGGCGCGTATAGACCGTCTCAGTTTGAAATACCTGCTTATTCGCATATCTCACTTTAATTAAAAGATGTCTCGTGCTGGCCGAGATACAGAACGAGGGATCCTGACAGTAGTACGTGATTACCGTGAAATCGCGCCCGCCCACCGTCTTCGTATCGGAGGTGGATCCAGAGGTAGGCATAGCGAAGGGATCCGCCAAGCGATGCTCGTCCAGTTGCAACTGGGCCGCAGCGATAGCCCCCGTTCTGACTTCGGTTGCAGTGTTCGTTTTAAGATGGCTCATGAATGCATTGGCCATCGTTGCCGAGACCACCAAAAAGATCAGCATGGAGACCATGACCTCGAGCAATGTGAATGCAGCTTCGCGAGTCTTCATGCGTTACCTATTCCTGAATCCTAATTCCACCACCGAGTAAGACCTCTATGGTTTTTGAGCCGTTGGTGGGATCGCTCACGACGATCGTGGTGTTACTGTCGGACAATCCACGTGACGTAAAGCAAATCGACCAATCGATGGCTCCAAGCGTCGCGGAACTCGGCAACGTCATTTTAAGCGAATTGTCAGTCACCGGTGCTGCGTCGCTACAGTTGAGCCCGTATTTCGTAATGATGTGCTTATTCGTAGTCGGCATGACGAAGTAGGCCGACGTGGTGGAGAGTGCTCGAGCGCGCGCCTGCTTCAAGAAACCCAGCAATTGAGCGGCGCCGTTTTCAGCCGGGTTGTTGAATTCCTTTAGATTGATGATGGCGATGCCCGACAAGGTGGCAAAGATGGCCATCACGGCCAACATCTCGATGAGGGTAAAACCTTTTTCGCTCCGCATTCTGCGCACGCCAAACCTTACTTTTCCTACCCTGCATATCGGAGTAACTCGTAGACAGGGTTATAATTGGACGTGCAAAAGTTCATCCATCTTCTTCAAGTCAAAAATATCCAATCCAACTAATACGTTAGCCGCAAACAAAAGTAGCTGCTACCTTTCAACTGCCCGTGGAGACGACAGTACTGTCTACTTTGTGCATAGCTGGGTGCGGGGCCAGGCGGTAAAATCGGGAATTCTCGAAAAAGCATCCTTATAAGTAGAAGAAGACAGTGTAACTTAAGGTTTTTTGCTAACTAGCCGATACTATTAGAAAGGTGAGCTGCGGGTCGGAAATTCTTTTAGGCCTCGCGCTCCGGTAAAATTATATGCGACGTCGTCCTCAGGAACTCGACAAACGCGCAATCGCAGCCCAACGCAGTCTTCTGACTCCCGCAGGCAATATCGGAATTGTTCTTTCAGGTGGCGGTTCGCGTGCCGCTTATCAAGTCGGAGCGCTTCGAGCTCTCATCCCCTACTTCAGCAAAACCCCCGATCAGATTTCCACCGTCATGGGCAGCAGTATCGGCGCCATTAACGGATTAGTGCTATCGGCCTGTCTCAAGAAAGGGATTGAACAATCCATCGAGCAGTTGGAAATGATGTGGCGGGAGCGCACCTTCCGCAACACATTTACCGGCACGCCCTCGGGCGCATTTATGCGCGCAATAAAGATAGCGTATACCCAATATCGAGCACCGGGTCCCAGTGCCACCTCCGCCTCTATTTTCGATCCGACACCACTGATGATGCGAGTGGATCAAGTGTTGAATGACTTTGGTGGTCTGAGTCCCGAAGCGCGTCACCCGAGCTTACAAGCCGTCGGCGTGATGACCACCATGGAGGGCGCTGAACGCAAGCCGATGCTCTTCATGAGTTCGCACCGAAAACTCGATGCGCCGACTCTTGAAGGCGCTTCCTTTGAAGTTTGTTACGTAGACAATTTGAGCGCCAAGCATGGGTTCGCCTCCGCGGCGTTGCCATCCGTACTCCCGCCGGTAGAAATTGATACCGAGCACGGCAAGGTTCGCCTTGTGGATGGAGGCATTTCTCAAAATATCCCCGTCGATCCGGCAGTGCGCGTCGGGGCAGAGCGCGTCATTGTGATTGATATATCAGGCCGAAGTTGGTGGCTCGACCACTACGGCGAGTCGCACGACACGCGCCCGACCTGGGAAGTGCCGGCCGCGATGAAAACCTTTTGTCTTAGACCTCCCGAGACGTTCGTGGTACGCCCAGCCAAAGCGCTAGGCCCCCTACTTCGCCTTGCCGTACAGGGCTCAACGCGTAAGTTTATTACTGCGGTCGGACCGGTTTGGCCTGTATTCCAACTCCTCAAGAAGAAGCTTGGTGAAGAAATCGCTTACGAAGTGATGACCTATGCCGCTCTCGATCCGGACTATCTCAGTGCGCTGATGGAGTGCGGATACAACGAGACCTCGTTGCTGCTGAAGAACAAGACCCAAGTCCAGTTTAACCGCCCTGATTCCTACGAGAGTTGGGCGCAGGCTCTATAAGTCTTACGCACCTACAGAGCTCACATTCTTTTGCGGACAACGCGCCGGAACTTCTTGAAACTCGAGAATATAGCGCGACAGTTCGCTGACATCCTCTGTACCACTGACCTCCAGCCGCCAACTGGTTGGCAACTTCATTTCCAGCACCTCCGCTTGCGCGCGAATATACGCGTCAGCGAGCGGCGTGGTAATCACAAGCGCGGGGCAACGTATGCGCTGCAAATACGGCTTGGAGTCAAAGCCTTGGGCGCGACGCCGCAGAGGCAATCCTAGCGGCAAACTACGCTCAACGCGCTCCACGCAGCGCGAAAAGAATGACGCGTGTGCGCGTGAGGCAGCGTCAACGAAAGCCACCGTGCGCACCATCTTTAAATCAGCCAAGCACAGATTCTGAACAAGTGCGCCTGCGGCACCAAAACCGACAAAAGAGGCCTGACGGATCGAAAGTTCCTTCAATTTCGACTGTAAGAGTTCTGTTAGCTCGCGCCAGTTCGTGTCAGAAATTCGCGGGCTTCGCAGCAAGATGGTGCGCGTCCGTTCCCCCAAAGCCGCCGCAATTCGCACGCAGGAAAGTTCGTACGCGGAATCCTCGTGAAGAATGACAAAGGGGCGTCCCTTGCCTGTATCAGAAATCGTTTGAATAGCCTGCATTTCGTGCAATTTCACGCACCCCACCAGCGCTTTGTCAATAGCGCCGCGACTACAGAATGACGGTTCTAGTCAGGATTAAAAGCTACCTCTGTCAGCAGCATAGCCCCATTTGATCTAGCGGGTGAATTATGTAAAGTTAGGAGAATAAGCGGCTATGACAATTTACTTGTCGCTATGATCGGAAAACCAGGCCCTTTTCAAATTATCGAAAGCGAAGGATGTGGTCTCGTTGACACTCCTATGACGCCGCCTCGCCGCCGTTATGCCTGTGCGAACTACGCCACCTGTCTCGATCTTGCTGCAGCTCTCAATTGGGATAATTTTACGTGCCGCGGTTGTTGCGGACAGATAGATGAAACGCTCTATTGGAGAGCGCATCAAGCAAGTAAGCGCGATAACGTCGTGCGCAGCATCTGCGAAATTCCTGAAATCAAGTACGTTGCTCCGGATGAGGGCTCGCCTTCACCTGAACCTCTGAAGTTGGTTAGCAAGCGCTAACCCGCTCCTCAACACGGTGCGATTTTGAATCCTACTGATCACTGAGGGCGATAAATACTCGTTCGACGCCACCGTAGACACTGCCCTCAAGTACGTCGGAACTAAAGCGGTACCCCTCTAAGCTCGGCGCCACGCTGTAGCTTGCGCCGTAGTCGACCATGAAGACGGCCCGACCGGAGGCATCCGTAGTAGCAGAACCCCAACTTCCAGCGTCAATGGTAACTCCCGGAATCCCGCTGCCGGTCGTCGATTTAACATTTACGCCGACCGGATACTTATTCACTGTGCCGGTAAAATTGTACTGCTGATCCGAGTTCAGGTACGTGCTTACCGGGCTAAACGTGTAACCACTTGCCGCAGCCGATAGCGTGATATTCAGCGGGCCAAGAATATTGGGAATTCGATATTCGCCATTCGGGCCGGTGAATGCTTTTGTGTCCCCCTGAGCGGTATGCAGAGTAAGTCGAGCACCGGCCACCCCCTTCCCGTCGACAGTCACCAGACCAGTCACGGCATAGTACCCGGGCACCGGTGTCGGGATCATTGTCGGGGTCATCGTGGGCGTCGGCGTTGGAGTCTTTGTCGGAGTCGGGGTTGCCGTCGGTGTAGGCGGAACCGGCGTCGGAGTCGGGGTTGGGCCACCGTTCGGAGCCTGCTGCAACATAGCAAGTACATCGACGAAGCGCTTTTGAACAACTTTTCCGTTCAGCGATTCGAAATGCCGCGCCGAATTCAAAAGGGCGTTCTTCATTTGAAGATAATTCAAGGTCGGTCGATAAGCATGCAAGAGTGCCAAGGCACCACTCACATTCGGGGCCGCCATTGAAGTTCCGTTCATATATACGTAGCCGCCATTTGGATACGTGCTGGCAATAGTAACGCCCGGGGCTGCAATTGAAACGGTAGTACCGCCATAATTCGAGAACGTAGCAACGTTGCTGTTGGCGTCCACCGCTGCGACTGAAATAATATTGTCGACTTGATAGCTCGCAGGATATTGCGGGCTGGCATCCATATCGATTGACGAATTTCCGGCAGCCGCCACAAAGAGAATATCGGCATCACGTGCGCGGGCAATGGCTGCCTCAAGTTCTGAGTAATAACCGCCTCCGCCCCATGAGTTGTTTGAAATCTTTACGTTGACTCCATAGCGAGTCTTCATATTCACAATATAGTCGATCGACTTAATCGCATCCGAAAGAAGTCCGGAACCATTCGAACCAAGGAATTTGGCGGCCATTAAGCGAGTATTCCAAGCCACACCGGCGACACCGATTCCATTGTCGGTCGATGCTCCGATAGTACCCGCAACGTGTGTGCCATGGCCCGCATCATCAAGCGGATCGCCGCTACTGGTAATGGCGTTGTAGCCATACACGTCATCGACGACTCCATTGCCATCATCATCACGTCCGTTACCGGCAATCTCTCCCGGGTTGCGCCACATTGCGTTCTGCAAATCTGGATGACGGTAATCAATTCCAGTGTCGATAACCGCAACAACCACATCACTTGAACCTTTGCACATGTTCCAGGCTTCCGGCAGGTTCATGTCCACGTCACTGCTTTGATGCAATCCCCATTCGAGACTAAAATATTGGTCATTCGGAACTGCCGACGCGCGTAAGATCGCGTTACAAGAGCATTCCGTCCTACGTGCAATGCTGCCGTTAAGCGGATCCACCGTGCCGCTCAACCCTTGGTTTCGCAGCCCGCGTAGCGTGGCGCGATGTGCACGTTTGAGTCGCGCGCAGGGGTTCCGAGCCGTGTCTGGAGATATAATGTCGCTGTCAGAAGGTTCCGCTCCGACCTCTACGTCACCTTCCACCAGTACGGTTATATGATTAGTTTCCTCCGCCACGAAAATTTCTTCCGATGCGGCACTTTGAATGGCATCCACTTCGCGATCTTGAAGAGCGCGAATCGGGTTAGTGCGCTTAATGTACTGACCAGCAGCACATTCCTCTCGAGGTGGCATTTGAGCTGCGACGTACGCCGGAGCCACCAGCGAAACGAGAATTAAAAGTGCCACCTGCATCGAGCGCAACATCATTGCCTACCCTCCTGCTTACGCTGCGATGATTTCGATTTCTTCTTAGACTTTGGTGTGGCAGTCGGCTTCGGTGTCGAAATCGGCTTCACGCCACCCGAGCCGGAGTTGCCCGCGACCGTTGAGGTCACGATACGTACGGCGAAATTCAGTCCGCCTTCCCGATCCCCAATTGCGCTGAGCTCATTGGAATAGGCCAAGTAGGCAACCGGCTTGGATACGACATCGAGGCGCGCAGTATTGTTTCCTTCAACGATGCTGACCCGACAGTAGGCATCAGGCAGCACCATCGACCATTTGGCATTGTTGTTCACATTCGTCGAGATGAGCTTGCCGTCACAGACCGCATTGATCTTCGGTTTGAGAGAAGCGAGACGGGTCTTTTCCGTGCTGGTAAGCGCGCGACCATTTGCCGCACTCTTTACTTCACCGCCGACGCGATAGCTTGACGGAGTTGGAGTCGAAGTCGGCTGCGGAGTCGCTGTCGCCTCAGGCGTCTTGGTCGGAACAGGCGTGGCAGTCGAGTCCGGCGGCGAAGTTGGAGTTAAAGTTGCCGTTGCCGTCGGGGAAGCTGTTGCGGTCGGCGTTGGTGAGGGCTGCGCGCACTTGGTAAAACCAGAAGCTTTTGTATCTTCAAGGCGGCCTTCGACATAAATTCTTACGGTGTTGGCGCTGTTCTCAACCAACGGGGTATCGAAGTACGTGTCGGAGGCCGGCGCTGCAACAAAGCTTCCAGTAATCGCGCTACCGTACACATCCCAATTGACGAGGATCTCGTTTGCATAAGGATTTCTGACTCTCCACGTCAGCGCTTTACTTGGGTCTTTTGAACACATCGAAGTCAGCTTTACTTGCGGTCGCGGAGTGGAAGTTGCTGTCGCGGTTGCCGTTGCGGTCGGCGTGAATGTCGGCGTACGGGACGGAGTTGCCGTCGCAGTAGCAGTCGGCGTTACCGTTGCGGTGCGCGTCGGAGTCGCGGGAGCAGTTTTTGTTGCGGTTGCAGTCGCCGTGGCGGTACGAGTGGCTGTTGCAGTTGCCGTCGCTGTTGGAGACTTCGTGGGGGTAAAGGTCGCCGTAGAAGTTGGCGTAACTGTCGCGGTTCTGGTTGCGGTCGCAGTCGGAGAATTAGTGGCAGTCGCCGTTGCGGTGGCGGTTTTTGTCGCCGTCGCAGTTGCGGTTGC